>DATHJY010000003.1 GCA_035489575.1 Verrucomicrobiia bacterium | reverse complement strand
CCAAAGATTGAAGCCACCTTTGGAAAACTCAAAGAGCAACACTTCTTGGTCTCTTCGTTCCCAAGAAGTGTTAAGGGCTACTTTGTGCACTACTTACGAACCCTGCTTGGCTACCAGGTGGTTAATTCGTGATTGGGGTTTTCGTTGATTGACTTTTTATTTGTTTTGTTATATAATTACTACTGTTCACTGTTCGTTTTCATGCGACCCCATGTCGCCCAACCCCGAGGAGAAAAGGTGAGTCCAACCGACTATGCCCGCCTAGCAGGTCAGGCTACGGTTACGGCGGTGCTCGCACCGATCGTCGCCATCGGCACTGTCATCGTGGTCACCCAGCGTCAGCCCAACGACCTTCAGGTCGGCTGGCTGATCTTCCACGTCGCAGTGGTGTGCTGGATCCATCTCGTGGCAACCACCATCGCCATGCGCAACTGCGTCCAGGCCGTCCATCCCAACCCGACCGAGGTGCAGAAGGATCAGTTCCCCGATCTGGTTCGGCGCCACTTCGGCCCCGCCAGATGCGACTTCGTCCTGGGCGGCCAGATGGCCCTCCTGTCCCTGATCCCGCTGCTGGCGCTGCTGTTCAACGACCCCAGTGGTCGCTGGATCGCCGTCGTCGCCCTGCCATTCCTGTTCCTGAGTGCCCATGCCATCCGCCATGGCCTCAAGCAGCCGCGACCCAACTGTCAGGAGATGAGCGTATGACCCAACCCGACCCAACCGACCTGGAACATGCTGTGAAGGTCCTGAGGCCATTCATGTCCGCCCGTGCCAGCTTCGCCGAAGGTATCCGCCTTCTGCTGATAGCAGTCGGAGCGATGTGTGGCTCCATCCTCATCCTCTCGTGGGGCTGGACCGTCTTCGGCATCCTGGGCTTCCTGGGTGCAGTGCTGTGCCTCGGCTTCAGCGCCCACCACATCAAGCTGGGCTTCCGCAGACGGCGCATCGGGCTCTAGCCCTTCGCACGGTGAACGTCCCTTCGGGACCCTGCATCTGCCCTTTGGCAGTCAGGGTTTCCGAAGGGGGCGCCGTGTGATAGCACAATGAAACGTGACAACTGTCACGCTCTCATCCAGCTATCACACGGTTCCCTTCTTTTATACTTACCCCTGTCTCAAATTATTATCTGGCCATGAGCCACACCAGTAGCAAATATGTTATATAGTTAGGATTGTTCATCTGTTGGCATAGGACACTTGTCCCTTAGACAAAGAGGTGGTCAGAATGACCCACGAGGAAAACGAAACGGAAGAAGCAGCAGAGGAAGAGACCAAGCCGTCAGACGCCCTGGCTTCCACCGCAACGTGGTACTTCGTCGGAGGCCTCGCAGCGGCAATGCTCGCTGCCAACAGCACGATGGCCTTGGTGTCTGTCCTTGGAGCTAATGACGTACCCTTAGTCCCCATGGTGGTGGTCACCCTCATTCTGCTCGTCCCCTGGACGCTGTGCACGTACGCCGCCGTGAGGCTCTTTGTCAGTGGAGTGCTCCGCGTTGGGGACGCCTTGCATGCCAGGAGCATGGAGTTGGACCACGTGGTGAAGCAGAAGCAACTCGAAGACCAGCCCGTTCCGCGCAGATGAACAAACCCCTCAGAGGAACCGAAAACTTTAGCACCGCATAGCGGTATAAAATTCGGGAACTCTGAGGGGCATTTGCTTTCGTCCCCTAGGACTCATCAGCACAACTTTTGCGACAGATTCGCACATTTGTGGAGCAAAAAATGACAAAAAACAACAATAAGGAAGGGAAAGCGCCGGTAAGCGCAGAGTTTGCAGGCTGTGATCTCTGCGCTTACCGGTGACTTAGACCAAAGTGGCCCTTATGGCCTTCGCAGGACCAACCGCTTCAGACGCTTCCGCCTGGACAACACGGCCGTGACAGTAGCGCCGTGGGGTGGCATGAACGAGGTGTCTATCATCCCGCCCAGCCTGTTGTACAAACCCTGAAGGTCGTCGTATGACAGCTCGTGCGTGAGGGTCAGTTGGCCGCTGGCGCGTCCCTGCCGGGGAGCTCCTAGATCGACTTCGGGAGGCCCGAGACGTTCCAGTTCACGGCGGGCCGCGGCGATAACGAAGTCAACCAGCTCAGGCCAGTCAGTCAGCGCCTCTCTCAGCTGGTCCACCTGCCATTCGTAGGCGCTGACTGACAGCGACCGATGCTGCCAGTCCGTGACGTTCATGGTCACCACATAGTGGGTGGACGAGAAACACGTGGCCATCAGACTCACGGTGAATTCCATGACTCTCCTTCCGCTTGTTGTTCCTTGTCAAAGAACTTCGAAAGATTTCAACTCCCTGAAGATCACATGTACCATATCACCAGTAGTCAGTATGTCAACCGAGTGTTTCTGGGTATTGGATCGAAAACTGAGAGGTTTCGACTTCTTCCCAATGGGACAAGCATTCTTGCAGGCAGAACAAGCCGATATTCCGCACGTTTTCAGGCACTTCTCCGGGTGGAATGGCTGCAAGCTCCGCCGCAGTGAAGGTCCTGATATCTGCTGATTCGCCTTCGCCGACGGCAGCCGCTGGCGATTCGCGGGCTACAAAGGTATAAGCGATGTCCGTGTGGTGGTGGTCCGTGTCAGAAAATTGGTGCGTCAGAACAGACACTGGGGAGGGATGCAAAATGGCGTTGCCAACCTGCTTGAGCCGCAGGCTGGGCTGTAAGAGTTTTAGCTGAGACATAGCGTACCCAGACTCTTCGGCGACTTCATGAATAAGCGCAGTCCAGATATTTTCATTCAGCTCGACATGGCCACCAAATTGCAGCCACTGGTTCAGCAGCTTGTGCTTGTGCATGATCAGAGCTGGCTCTGCGCCATCCACGCGCATGATATAGGCGCTGGTTGTTATGTCGTGCTGGCCAGAATCTGTATGTATATGAGGCATAGCAGTAACTATACCAGAGGTGCTGCGCAGACTTAGAACCCACCCCAGATCTCCAATTCCGTCCCAAAACCACCCACTCCGGCGACAATCCGTTCCAGTTTCCGAGCCGTAACTACGGTTACGCCTCAAAAACTGGAACGAATTCTCACTCGAAATGGATCGATTTTGGGCTCGAAAGCGAGATCTGGGGTGGGTTCTTAGAAATCAGGCAGATCTTCTGTGGGTTCCAGCTTTTTACGGCGATACATGATCATCCATACCAGTAGTCCAGTCCCTGCCACGGCGTACAGCGGATAAATGATAACGTCCAGGCTCCAGCTGCCGGCCGCGAATATGCTAAGAACGGCGGTCACAAAAGCCAGCTGCCAGGATATGAGTGTTTCAGTGTGAGGTGCATGCCAGGTCTTGACCAGTGTCAGCCAAAAGCCCGCAAAATCCACAATAATCACCAGTACAATCGCAATCAATGGCGTGTCCGTCACCAGCCACAGTACAAGCCCCAACGCCGCTATCACAAATGATATCGTGTCACGCTTATGAAAACCGCCATAGCCATACCATACGGACAACACCGCGATAGCCACAGACGAAGCTATATAGCTCACCGTCACCAACAGCAACCAGCCTGCGTTGGCGTCCATTTGTGCCACAAAAAGTACCCCAAATAAAAAGGCATATATCCACCACATGGCCCGCTCGGGCTTGGTTTTGTGCCGCAAAATATCCCGTACGTACGGTACAAAGCCAACCATGTTCAGGATGCCAGCTGTGATGCTAATGACAGCAGCGAGGTCGTTATGCATACGTCTATTCTATAGCAAAACCCTTCGCCGCCTTATGCCCTTGCTCAGAGATTTGTGAGCTTCACGGGTATCTGCAGAAAATCTTGCAACTGCTGCCCCGCAGCGTCCAGCGCCTTGGCTTGCTTTGGCCCAAAGTGCGTAAACAAATTGAGCTCTACAGTCATAGATTTACCAACTATCCGTTTCCAGCCACCAACCAACTGGCCATCCAGCACTACAAAATGGTAGAAAAAATCAGCGGGTACGGGTCTTTTTTCCAATACCGCCTGGCCGGCTGCGCTTCGTTCTTTGTACGCGATAAGATATTCGTCGTAATTGGGCAGCAAATGCACCAGCGGCGAGCGGATGGTGGTGTCTGCTTGCTTTGCACAGTAATACGTTTTGGCGTCTATCTCTATACGCTGCAAATCTGCCAGTTCAACGCCACTTTTTACATCGGCCGCAGACAAGCTTGACCACCAAGCTAGGTCTTGTACGGTAGCTGGACCATGGGCCGTAAAAAACCGCAGGGCAAACTCTTTCAGGGCCTGTTCTTTGGGCAGAATCTTTGCTTGCGGTGCGCGTTCCGAAATAAGAGCAATGGTGTGTTGCTTGCCCCGCAGTGCGCCACTACACACTACGGCCTCTAGCTCGGCATACATGACCAGGTAAGCCAACCGCAAGCCACTGGCGTCAATCCCCGCGTCGCTAAAAGCTGCTGCCGCTTCTGCCCGCGTGAGCTGTTTGCCTCCTTTGAGCACCTGTTTTAGAACATCAATACCTTTGCGCAGAGTCCCCTCATCCAGCCCCAGCTTTTTGTAGTAGTACTTATTCAGGGCGTGCACTCGTGGTGCGGTGAGCGACTGCATCCACCGGATATCTTCTGGAGCAACAAAATGCCAGGTTGGTCGGAGCATGTGGGTACGCAATATTTTGCCGTCGTTAAACAATCCTGTGACCGATTCGTCGGTTGCGTTCTTGCTACGCAAACCTATCGCCCACTTCGCACCCATAAAATCCTGAGCCTGCATGGCACCCATTTTTCGTACCACATCCTGCGGATTGCCTAGACCCTCAATCAAATACTGATTGTGAAGTCTGTGCGCAGCAATGTCAGTCATGTTCATACTTTTAGTCTAAAGATACTCTGCAATAAGTGCCTTTTTATTTTTGAGTAGGTCGGCGGGCGTTCCTTCGAACATGATCTGGCCGCCCTTGTCACCGCCCTCGGGACCAAGGTCGATAATCCAATCGGCTTGGCGAATAACGTCCACATTGTGCTCGATTGTGATCACTGTATTGCCCTCATTTACCAGCCGGTCGATAAGCTTATGCAAACGCGCAGTATCTGAAATATGCAGGCCAGTTGTCGGCTCGTCCAGGACATAGACGCTGCCTTTTTTGTGCAGTTCGCTCGCTAGTTTTATGCGCTGGCATTCGCCGCCAGACAAGGTGCTCAGCGGCTGCCCGAGTGTCAGATATTCCAGGCCCACATCATTGAGCGCTTGCAGAATTTTGGCAATCTCTGGCAGGTAAAAGAACTCATTAGCCTCGCTCATGGTCAGGTCCAGCACCTCGGTAATTGATTTGCCGTTGTACTTGTAGGCCAACACTTCGTCTTTGAATCGCTTGCCACCACAGACGTCGCACGGTGTTTTGGCATCGTCCAAAAAGCCAAGATTCTGGGTCAAGAACCCAGCACCCTTGCAGTTGTCACAGGCACCTTTGGAATTAAAACTAAACAGCCCGGCGTCAGCCTTATTAGCCTTGGCAAAAGCTTTGCGGACAACATCCATAATGCCAATATAAGTGGCGGGGTTGGATCGGCTGTTAGCACCAACTGCTGTTTGGTCTACCACGATAGCGTCTGGGTGCTGCTTTAGAAATACCTGATGAATCAGTGAACTCTTGCCAGAACCAGAGACCCCCGTGATCACCGTAAAGACTCCAGTGGGAATATCGACAGAGACGTTCTGCAAATTGTTGGCACGAGCGTTTTCGACGCTCAGCTTGCCGGTGGGCTGACGAAATTCTTTCTTGACGGACGCCTGGTCCTTTAAGTGTTCGCCGGTCAATGTCTTGGCCTTGAGCAGTTCTGGATATGTTCCTTCAAAGACTATCTTGCCACCCCCGGTACCCGCCAACGGACCAACGTCCACAACGTGGTCAGCAGCTTTTATAACATCAGGATCGTGCTCTACCACAATCACCGTATTGCCCTGGTCGCGGAGTTTGCCCAACAACTCGTTAAGACGATGAACATCGCGTGGGTGCAAGCCCACACTGGGCTCGTCAAAGATATACATGACATCAACCAAGCTGCCGTTCAGGTGTTTTACCATCTTGACGCGCTGTGACTCTCCGCCAGAAAGCGTATCGGTGGGGCGGTCCAGGGTAAGGTACCCCAGACCAATCTCGACCAAGTTAGATACGCGCTCCATCACTGTCTTGATCAGCGCATGATTTTCCTTGGTCTCGAGTTTTTTAATGACATCCAGAAGCTTATCAACCTGCATAACAGTTAGGTCGGCAATATTGTAGCCCTGGATCTTACTGGCCAGCGCCTTCTGGTTGATACGGGCGCCGTGACAGAGCTCGCACGGGCCCATGATTATAAATGGCCCAACAGCTTTTTGGGTACGCTCCGACATGGTCCTAAAATCAAACTCGATAATATATTTGCGAACAAACTTATCAACGATACCTTCGTGATTTAGCTTCATGCCGTTGCCCAGGTCAACCTTGAACGGCTTGATATGATACAGATCGTCCAGCTCTTTTTTGCTGAAGTCTTTGAGCTTTTTGTCGTTGTCGAACAGCTTGGAATGCTTCACCAGCTTGAGGTACCAACTATTAGTACTGGTGTAGTCGGGCAACCGCAGCGCGCCTTGGTTGATAGACTTGTTCATATCAAAGGCAGCGTCCATGTCGATGCTCAGTTTTTGCCCGATGCCATTGCAGTTTGGACACATACCGGCAGGATCGTTAAACGAGAACATGTTGGCATAGCCCACGTGTGGTTTGCCAAAGCGCGAAAACATCAGGCGAAGCGCCGTGGCAATATCCGTGACCGTGCCAACGGTTGAATGCGAACCGCCGCCAAGCGGCTTCTGGTCCACGATAACGGCCATGCTGAGATTCTTAATATCATCGGCCTCTGGCTGGCTAATACGCGGCAAAAAATTGCGCACGAACATGCTGAAGTTCTCGTTGAGCAAACGCTGCGACTCAGCGGCAATGGTGTCAAAGACCAGACTGGACTTACCCGAACCGGATACACCAGTAAAGATTGTTACTTTTCGCTTTGGGATTTTTAGGCTGACGTCCTTCAGGTTGTTCTCGCGCGCACCGCGAATTTCAATATATTCTTGCACTATAACTCCTTTATAAATAGGCTATTTCCGCGCGGTTTGCCCTGGCTCGAGTAGGACACCCAGTTTTGATACTTCGGCAATGGTACAAACAGTACGATTGAAACAACATGGCCGTCGCTCTCCGTGCTTGAGCTTAGAGAGTGCTGTCTCGATCCGTCGGTTTCGTGTTTCTGGCTGCAGTGTAGCGCGTATCCAGCGTATCCAATCCCAGCGGGCCATCGGCGTGATCTTGGCCCACAGTGCATTCGCCTTTGCATCGGCCGCCAGCGACTCCTGAATATCTGCCGGTACTTCGGGCTCTGGCCACTCCTTGGTCGACTCGATCTCTAGCTTCACCGTGTCGCCTGCCTTCGCGCCAGTGGCCTTGCTCATTGCCTTGTCAAAGCCAAACCAATGACTTCTCCGCCCATCTGGTTCTAGCGCAATCTGAAAGGGAGATCCATTGACAGTCCCCTTGACCATTGTCTGTCCTCTGGATGGCAGCTTTGCGCTGGCGTCCTCGGGCAGTCTCAGAATGGTCCATGTGCCAATGTTGTATAGCTTAGCTTCAAAACTAATTGTGGACATCGCCCTTCTTCTTTCTTTTGCGTTCAGGTGTACAGTTTAATGATATCAGACCCAGGATCACCGCCCGTTACGCTCCGATAAACTTGACCACTACCCAGACTTGTATTTAAATTTAGATACTTAAAGTGGAAAACAAAAACCAGTATGGATGAAACCACCCCTTCACCCGACCCAACGAGTCCTGTTTTTTCGGGTGATCCCGCGCCTTATCCTAATCCGGAAGGAGCAGGTGCTTTTGTTTCCGCCGAAACCGTGGCAGCACAGGTGCTTGATCAGGGTGGGGGCATACCGGAATTTGCCGCCGCACTCCGCCAAGCCCAGACCGACGCCCCAGATCTGCCAGAAACGGGGCTTACGCTAGAGACACACGACAGGCTCAGCGAACAAGAAGTTCGGCTTTCAGGGCTGGCCACTGCGTATACGAAGCGTATGTATGGTGGAAAAGGCGCAGAGCACGATGCAAGCAAGGCGCAACTAGAAAAAACCGCCAGGACGCTAGCCAAGGAAGCCATCGCGAAGGGCGAAGAAATCATCGAGCAGGCCGCTGCCACCATTAGCACCAGACTTGACGAGCTTGTTGCCATCATGCCCGAAGGCGTAGAGATACCACCCCAAGACGATGGCTGGGCGCTGCGGGACTTAGCAAAGAAAGTGGAACTCCCGCCGCTCAAAATCGTTGGTGATACCCTGCCAGGCTCAGGCCGCAGCCCCTTAGAAATGGATGGAGACCAACCAAGTTCAGAGGCCTTGGCGGCCCAGGATGGCATAGCCTTCGCTCGGCTGGGAAGCGCATTACTTTCTTATAAGCATAGTGGTGGCGACACGTCCTGGCTCAGGGCTGGCATCAGCGAGCTACAAGAGCGGACGCATATGGCCCTGCCAGATAGATACAGTGTCCTTGATAACATAGGCAACCCAGAGACCCTACATACTATCAAGTCAAACATGCTCGACGTCATGATAGACGACCAGGTCGATCAGGGATCCGAAAAAGCAGAGTTATTTGGAAGGGTCGCTGCCATTGCCGCCCAAAAGCACGCCGATCGGGAAAGGATACGATCTTTCGAAAGTCTCGACCAAGCTCCACTCTGGTCAGCAGAAATAGCCCTGCCTGCCATAGGGGCAGACCAAGCCATAGAAGAGATATTTAATCTTAGCCAAGAAACCAAAAAGCCGATTCTGGGCTACTACATAGACAACGGGGACGGTACCGCGCGCTTCCTCATGAGCCGCTTCCCCGAGCATCGGGACATACGGCCGCCTATGCTAACAGATGAAGAATGTGATGAAGTGGCCGAGACCGTTGCCGACCGGCTTGATGGAATACGTATCCCCCCAGAGCATACTGAAACGACAACTAATTTTCGCGCTGTCATTGGCTTGCTGAGGGGCGGCTACGATCAAAGCGCCGAGATTCAACCAATCAGCAAAGTAGAAGACGTCATCGGCTCACAGGGCACAGTGACTGCTGGGCACATGATCGATTCACAGTTCGAAAAAGACGACACCGGCAAATTTGTGCAACGCACCCATAACGAACCGGTGGCCATTGTTGAAACAGACAATCTCTACAGTATCGCCCACGCCGGAGATGAGTTAGAGCAACAACACGTTCCCGTAGAGCTGGTTGCCACTGAGTACTTTGTCGACGTCGATGGAGTCAAGAAAGGTACTATTATTCTGAACGAGACGCCCTGGGCAGACGAGCAAAACGCTCAGTAGCAACGCGCGTCAATATTTCGCCCTTGTCCGGAGGAATCACCTGCAGCAAAGGCCATTTTTCTGAGAAAGTTGGTATCTTCGGGGGTTGCAACACGCAGCTCAGCACCTGGCTCCAGTTCTGGGATAGACACCAAGTCACCTGGTTGGTCTATAGGCTGCTCTAATGATGGGGTTTCTACACTCATGCCCAATGATAGCACTTCAGACCGACCACGCAGGGATTCATACATGGGCAATTTATTCAAAGCTAGATCAGCTTAGGGTCTGAATAATCTTTTGAATTGCGTCTTGATATTTAACAGCCGTATATCCCTCTTCCTCAAAATATTCACCACTGCCCTTGTATCGAGCGTCAGTAGCGGAGGCTCTTTATTAGGTATCGGCGCTGCCTTTTTTCCGCCCTGCGTGCTTAAACGGCACTTCACCAGTTTCCTGCAAGGCCTTATAAGCCCTCAAATACCCTAAGCTCTCCAAGAGCTTGTCTGGGGCTGGTCCTTGAGGTGTATGGCGACCATTTTTGAAGTCTCTCACGAACGCTGCTGCAGGTACCGAAGCGCGCCCGTGAGCAATATGTTCGTCAGTTCTTGAGTGCCGCTCCAAGGTCCGTAGACTAACACTTGGGCCTCTGCGCGATACATGTAAAACAGGAGAAAGAAGGCTCTCGGTGTCGGGTCCGCCTCTTCTGCTTATGGTGTTTAAGACATGCCCACCGTATTGGACCAAGATAGCTCGAAGTTCGGGATGCTCGGCTAGCAACGCTTCGATTTCTGCCCTTTCTTGGGCGGCCTGTTCAGCCTTTTCGCCCTCTCGTTGTCTTTGTGCATCTTCCTTGCTTTCGACGTGCAAATCTTCCATTTCGGCCTTGAACTCACCGCCATACCCAAGGTTTATGTAGGCAGCTTCGGTTAGCAGCTTGGGGTTGTTAGTTATGATCGTATCAAAGGCCTGTGTGACAGCGTCAGTATCATGGACAACCAGGCCGTCACAGACCGATTTGAAGTAATTCGTAACGCTGTCTTCTGGTTCTTTTTCTGAGGTACGCATATGTACCAACGCGAGCACGTAGTCACCGTACTGATCGGCGTTTTCTGGACCGACTTCTTCAACCAGCAGGTCGTGAAATTTATCTTGTATCATTTCGGAATATGCCACCGTGTCACTCAGGCTATCCACAGTTATTCCCTTTTTTGGTTCGTACTTGCCATTGACCTGTGCTTCCCACCAATCTGTCTGCTCCTCGGCTGTCTCCATGTTTTGAAAAGGAAACTCAGTCGACGGCAGAAGATCGAGCATAGGACGAAGTCTTTTTTCTACATGCGTTCTTACCCCAGCCGAATGGCGCCCCAGCGTAAAGATTGCTTGCCACCTGGCCGGTAGGTCATCAAGCCTTTCAAAGAACTTTTGGGTGGCAAAATATTTATTCGAACCGCTGTCCTCTTCACTGTCTCCCAGGATTGGGTGGCCGTATATCGTTCTCCAATAAGCTGCTTGAATAAAGGGCTTGTCATCAATTACCTCGTGGACAACATCTGCCCGGGGGTCATCGGCTAATTTTCTTGACGACCAGTAGCGATGAGTTTCGCCAAATTCATCTCCTAGTAATTCGTCTACAGAAGCCTTGTGATTCGTTGGCTGGCTGTGTTTGCTAGCCCAAATGTCAGCGTACTGGGCCGCTGTGCTGAGTGATTCCTCAACAAGGTCTCGGACCTCCATCATAGGTTTGTCTTTCAGCTCGGCTGCGTATTCTTTCAGCTCGGCCTTTGATTGTTCCCGCGGCTCGCCACCAGTCTGTCCTTCATCCATTGCTGTATATATCCTTCATAATCACTACTATAACCGAATCTTTGCTCTAAAAGTAACCACATAATTTGTGAGGGGTGCCACTCAGTAGCACCCTAAGAAGCTAGAGCGGCCTAACACTCAATAGTCTGCCAATGATAACCTAAACAAAAACCCATCTGCAAAGATGGGTTTTTGTTTAGGTGAACCACCTGGATAAAAGGTGGAACTCTATCTATCCGAACCTAGTGACCATGTATCAAAAGCTTGAGAAGTTAGGCTAGAGATTAAGGAACTTTTTCAGCGAGGCTTGTAGCGCTTTGATTTCTTTCTGATCTAACACTCCAAGCTCAGCAATCAAATCAGCTTGGAGCATAGTCGTAAGTCTGTGCACCCGGGCTACAGACAGCTTTAGCAAGCCTGCATGACTCCACTCATTAATGGTCACATCAATGTCCTCACGTGTTGGTCTTGAAGAAACCGGTACAACTGCAATCACCCCGTGCGGACCTTGCGGCTTACTTGCTACAATGACTGGACGAATTTTCGTTTCCGCAGAGTCTAAAAAAGGAAATCGCGCAGTATATACCCCGAAGGCCTTAGGTGCGCTCACGAAAAGTGTACCTTCTTGCCTACATTGACACTATAAATATTTTCTTCACTATCCTTTAAATAATCCTTCCCTATTGCAGCAGATGCCCCCAGTCGAATCTCTTTACGGTCTTCCGCAAGAGTCCCAGCCTTATCATACTCGGTGACAAGTTTAGACAGGCCCAGCTTCAAGATCTCCGGATCAGACAGGGCCGGATAACGTTTTTTTGCCATATCTAAACTTTTGCGAACATCGCTGGTGATTGAAAGTCGAATAGCTGTTGGAGTCGTGTTTTTCATAGTTAAAGTATATGACACTGACTGTCGTTTTACAACAGTCAGTGTCATATCGCATTAAACAGGTCGAACAGCCACAGGCTGTTCTCACCCGATTGGGCAATCGGGGCTCAATACCACATGAGCCATATAAAAAAGCCCAGACAAGCTGAGCTTTTTTATATGGTGATCTCACGGGGAATCGAACCCCGATTGCCAGGATGAAAACCTGGTGTCCTAACCGTTAGACGATGAGACCACGGTGACTTACGGCTACTGAAGTCTGGTGGTTCTGGCATTGCCAGAATGTATGAATGTTTTTGTTTGCCTGGGAGGCAAACTGGCTGGTGCCTAGCCGCTAGGCGATAGGCCATTTATGCGAGTGCAACGAACCGCGTTAGTGTAGCATAACAGAGGTCATATTGCTAGCCCATAAGAAAAGGCCCTGTGCATTCAGGACCTTTTCTGAAAGCGGCCAGTCAAACCGCCCACCTGTTACCTCAATCCCACCCACCATCTCTATTTGCCAGAGGCTTTAGATGCATTAATATTATCATAAATCGTACAAAATGTCAACGGTTACGCGATTATTTAGTCCTGTCTTCAGGGTTCTGAGCTAGCCGCAGCCCCTGCGGCATACGTCTCGTCTTCGGATACGTCAGAGTGTGCGGCATGCCCTTGCCCCTTGATTAGTAGGAAGGAAACCGCTTATGCTTCTGATTTAAGAGCCGAACCCCCTACAGACTGTTTAGCAGGTCGGCGTAAAAGCTAAACTCCACGTAGGTGTGGTCATTTCTGTTTTTTATGTATGGGGGATGAATGTTGCCGTTGGCAAGTGCCCCAAAGTCGTATTCACCTACCACCGGGTCCTCGTCGTTCACAACCAGCCAGGTCGGCACGTTTGTGCTTGATAGATCTTGCATCAGTTGGGGCCCAACTACTGGCATTGCCATGGGTAGGCCAATAAGAATTTGCTGGCCGGGCTTCAAGTCTCTCGAAAGCTGCAGGGCGACATAGGTACCGAACGACTTGCCGATGATACAGTCAATACGCAAGTGCTTATAGGCTTGCAGGGCAGTTTCAACCTCGTGCCGTATCTGTACCTCATCATTCTCAGATACAAGCTCATTTTTTCAGAAATCATACTCGTGAACCGTAATGTTGGCCTCGGGAATAACCTCTTGTAAGCGCTTCTGAAAGTCTATCAACCACCGCTTATTGGATGGACTCTGGCCTCCAAGTAGTAATATCTTCATTTTTCTACTGTAACCCTTTTACGCTCAAAGAAAATAGGGCAGTTTTTCGTCTTGCCCTACGACGGCGCTGTTTGCGAGCAGTGCTTGTTGTCTTCTTAGCGCTCTTCTATGATCGAGGGGTCGCCTTCAAGGACGTAGCCTGCAATATCCTTGTCCACCCAATACCACCGATCACTCAATAGCCATTTGAGGAATTCAGGATGCCTTGTATCTATGGGCTCCTGAGCATCCACAATAGTATTAGGAGCATCTTTTGGGCCAAAATACTTGGGATACTTACGAAGGACCGGGCCCTTGTGTAAACGCGCGTCAATCGCAACCCGAATCGCACTCTGAACACGGGGGTCATTGCACTTGATCTGCAGCCGTGAGTCATGATCTACCCAAGCTTCACCAAGTGTAAGCTCCTCGCGCTGCTGCTTGTCGTTCTTTCTGTAGCCACGTATGATTAGCACTTTCATTTTTCTATGCCCCTTATGATCTCGTTGATCATAGCATAGCGTGCTGGTTGCTTCCGGGAAAGTCGTCCTACATTCGCGATCCAAAACAGGAAGCATTCAGCAAAATCTTCTCGAATGCTGTCACTCGCTCTATCAGATATATACAGTCCTCCCTGACGCAAGGTGTCGTTGAAGAGCCCACCCCACGCGAACCGCTGGCTCCCTGTAAGCAAACGCTCAAAAAGCACATGCCCGCTCTCATGCAAGATTGTCTCGCGATAATCTCGCCGCAAATCTTGATCGTCGAAATCGAAAGGATGGCGAAACAAATGCACGCGTGCTTTCTCCGACACCTTTGGCTTTGCCGCCGTGCGGCCAAGCGCGAAGCTTGCATCAACTTGGTCGATAAAAGCCACACTGTCGATTTGCCCCAGGACAGGACCAGGCACTTCGCGCAACACCTGCTGCACGAACGCCGCGTCGATGCCTTCGGGGGCTCGGTGAAAACCCTTCATCTGGATTTTACCTAGGGGCCCAGGCTGGCTGGCTCGAGTCGTCTTGAGCCGTCTCGGCTTTTGGGTCAGCGCCTGAATCCTCTGATTAATCGATTTCAACTCTCCACGCGCATCTTTAAGACCTGAAAGGAGCGGGTTGAACTGAGTACGCAATTGGTTTGCTTGTGAGTTCAACGCCTTGCATTGTGCCTGCTGAGCCTTTCCTTGTTGGGCCAAGGCACTTGCTGCAGCGCCATCTTCGGCTGCATGCGCGGCTGCAGCCGCATTGTAGCTGGCCCTGAAAGCTGCTGCCAGCCCATCCGCTGCAGTTTTCAGAGGAGCAACCTGGGCTTCAATTTGAGCGTTTTCCGCGTCGTTTTGTTCCTGCAGTTGTGCAACCGTGGCTCGCAGTTGATTCCTTTGCTGAATCAACGCCTGCAATTCGGTCGTCAAAGTACTCACCACCTGGTGTAGAGAATGGACGGCTCTGCTATCAGCTGATTGAACGGTATTTGTACATCTCTTGAATCATCAAAAGACACCAGTAGCTTACGTGAAAGTAGTTAATAATCGAAACTATTGTTGTTGCTGATTTAACTATTAATTCATTTTCTCATTATCGGTGGTGCCGGCTTGTTGTGACGGAGAGTTCACAGAACGAGCAGAGAGTTGTAGCTTAGCCTTGCCAAAGGTAAAGCCAAAAGTGCTGCCATGGCCTTCACGACTCCTGAATACTATGCTACCACCTTGGGCAATAATAACCTTCTTGGCCATAAATAGTCCCAGCCCCGTACCGTCGGGCCGAGCTTTTTTGGCATTGTTGGCGCGGAAAAACTTAGTAAACAGGTGGTGCTGTTCGTGCCGGGGCACTCCGATACCGTCGTCTACGACTTTTAGCGTGATACTGTCCGCCGTTTCCTCCAGCTTGACCTCTATATGCCCGCCGGCGGGAGTGTAGTAAATGGCGTTGTCTATAAAGTTCATGAGCACCTGGCGAATCTTTGTCTCGTCTAGCATAAGGCTCGGGAAATCTTTGGGCTTGGTATAGGCCAGCTTCAGCTCCCGGCCCTCGGCCACTTCTACCAGCTGATCTACCTCGCCTTCAATGACGTCAGCCAAATTAGTGGCGGTAGATTCTATGACAAACTTGCCAGTGCGCAAGCGTGACACGTTCAGCAGGTCAGCAATCAGATAGACCATGCGCTGGCTACTGACAAAAGCTTGGTTGAGCAGCTTCTCTTGTTTGCTGGTTATCTTACCGGCATCGCCCTCTATAACCATACTCAGATAGCCCTTTACGCTTGTCAGCGGTGTACGTAGCTGGTGCGAGGCCATACTAATAAAGTCATCTTTGGTCTCGTCCAACGCCCGAAGCTTTTCGTTAGTCTTTTGCAGCTTATGCGTCGCCCGCTCAATCTGCTCTTGCAGGGTAACGTTGAAGTTCTGAATCTCCTCAAACCGCAAGGCGTTCTGAACAGCAATCGACAAGCTGGCGGCTGCCACATCCAGCACGCGCATGTCTTGACGTGTATAAGCAGCCCCGTCTTGCTTGATATCCAGCAAGCCGCAGCCTACCAAAACGTTGTTTGCATACAGCGGCATGATGACATCTGAAGCAGCTCGCTGCAGCTTTGATTTGAGCTTGCTGTCTTCTAGTTCGTCTTTTGTGAAACACCGCCTTGCATACAATGCGGGCCTGAGCTCTTCGGCCAGTGAGCGGTAGTCCAGACTGGCTTTCTGTTCACCTATGACATGCTTTATTCCGTCCTTTTCCTCAAAGATCAGGAATACACAGTGGGCAGATTTAAGCATGTCATGGAACAACAGAGTAGATTGTCTGAGTAGTCGGTTGATATCTAGGTTTGCAGTGGCAATAGCGTTCATTTGATCAACAAACATTTCCGCATCATAAGCTCCACGAAAGAATATTCTGTCGGTCACCCTAGACAGGGCTTTTCGCAAAAACGGAAAGGTCACTGCCACCACAAATGTCACCGCAATGTTGGTCGCAAGAGTCCTGGTGTTCAAATCCTGTCCCCCCAAGAACAAATACCCAATAAGAATCAAGACCGCCGCATAAAAGGCAGCGATCAAGCCAACCAATGTCACGTATGTGACGCTTCGGGCTAGGACCAGTCGGATATCAAAGAGCTGACGCATGGTGATGGCCAGGTATATGCACAGCACAAAGAAGAACAAACCCAGATAGCCCACAAGATTAAGGGCCACGACGGTAGATCGCTCGGCAAAAAGCTCCGGAAACACTAGGTTGCTCAGCAGATTAGCTATAACCGTTACGACCAGACCCAACACCATGAGTCCTAGCTGCTGCCTCTCGGCGTGGCGAGCAACCCTGTATCCACGAACTAGCAAGATACAGGCACCCAGCAAGTATCCAACCAGCGGAACGAGATACAAGAAAAACAGTGGACTCATATGAACCTCGAGTTCACTCATTGCAACTGACACATCTATCATTGCGCCCGATGCAAGCCCCACAATAAGCAAGGTGTTAAAGATCCCCGCGCCAACAACAAAACGCCTGGATAACAGCACGCGAGACATCTTCATACCCTCAAGCTGCCACGTGGTGACTACCACAAAGGACAGCAAGGACCAGCCCAGCAAGAGCGCAAATATAAAGTCCAGGTAGACAAAAACCTGGGTCAGCGTTGGGTCAACGATATTACTCCCAAGGAAGTTAAAAATTGCCCACAGCCCCACCTTTAGACTAAGGGCAAGAAAAAGTCGGTTCTGAAGTTTTTCTGGATTACGAAGATAACTCAATAACCCGGCCACCATGACAGCTATCGAGCTACAGATAATCAGCCCAAATAATGTGGCGAACATACTCCTATTCTAGGTCGAGTGCTTATGTTTTACCACTCTAATAAGCGTTTGGCTTTTCAAACTGTTCTGTTTGATAGAGTATGTACCGGATCTTCGGGGCAAACTGAGCATACTCGCTCTCAACAATGATCTTGCAGGCCCGCTCTTCTACCCCATGATACATTTCGGGCAGAATATTAATAAGCGAATCAACCGGAGCATACTCTGGTTCGTCAAGCCGAACCTTGCGTATTACTCCCCGGGAATCCAAGGCACCGAGTCGTGTAAGATACCAGGCAGCCGTCAGGAGCGAGCATGGAAACTTATCATGAGCTTCTACATATCTACGATAGCTCTTTGCCAAACGGCGATCTGTTATGTTGTCCAGCAGCTCTCCGGCATTGGCGACCAGGTCGGCCTCGTAGGCCCAATAGGCTGGTAGCGCCTCGCGCTCCTCCAGAAACCTAAAGATGTCATCCGGTCCCAGCGTATGGGCCGT
This sequence comes from Verrucomicrobiia bacterium, assembly GCA_035489575.1. Classification (NCBI taxonomy): domain Bacteria; kingdom Pseudomonadati; phylum Verrucomicrobiota; class Verrucomicrobiia; species Verrucomicrobiia bacterium. The sequence goes on along the minus strand of DATHJY010000003.1, from coordinate 115,350 downwards.
AGGGTTGTAGTTATCTATAAGGATAATCGGCTGCGCCTTGGAACCCATCATCTGTTTGAGGGCCCCTAGTTGCTCGAGGCTATTGGTCTGAATGCCATCTATATCATCGTCAGTATAGACGTGGAAGAATTCAACGCTGTGCAGATGATCGGTGTTGATAGGTACAGTCTGTCTGGAAATAGTAGATGTGGTCATAGGATCTCCGGTTAGAAGTTAGTCTAGAAGAGTTTTGCAGCAATCTTGGTAGACCGAGCAGCCAATGACAGGCCGGTAGCGGCAAGCCACCTTACGGATTTGGGCTTACCGGCCAACGGAACATCAACCTTGAACGCAACCCCGTAGTTCAGCGACTCGGCGTCACTAAACCCACCCTTTACTAATTTGCCTCGTTCGAAACCGGCACGGTCATATGTTCTCAGTTCGTAGTCGTACGCTTCTTCTTTGCCTTTCTTACTCTCCTTAGTAGTGCCGACATATTGCTCTGCCAGAGCGTCAAGCTGCTCAGGATCGGTTGTATTGTAGTCAATACCATTGTCAGCTAGCCATTTGGTAAGCTGAGGCACTCGGCTCACAAAATAGCCATATTCGATCCCTTCTTTCATTGCAGAAGAGAAGAGGTTGGCCAACACTTTTTGCATAGCCCGAACTTCAGAACCGCGGGGGGTTACGGTCATGTTAACAGCATACAAATACTTTCCATCCGGCTCTACTATGCCGTCTAGTGTTCCGTTTTTGGTTGAATGCTCCCAGGACGTAAAGTCTTCCCAAGGTTTGTTAGTTCTAAAATAAGTAGAGAAAGCGTTTATCTCGCCGTCAACTTCGCAGACCAGCATAGTGCCGCCTTCCTTAATGTTCTCGAGCCTTCGGGCAAGCATGTCCCGCACTTCGGCGTGCGATGGCGGCTCTTCGCCATAAGCGCTGTCAAACATCATCAGGTCTACCTCGGCCAAGCGGTCCAGGTCCTTTTCTTCCGCACGACGAATGTGCGTCTTGCCGGGGCCACGGATAGCTTCGCGCTGTTCACGAGCGGCAGTTGTGTCTGTCGGTGCTGCTGCACTTTTGGGAGCAATAGCATCTGATATCACAAATATGTCTGGTGCTTCAAAAGCCGCCTCCACCAAGCCACGGACGTCCGTGACGTCAAGCATAGGGGTCTCGGCACTTCCCATCCACTCGGCCGAGTCGGTAACGAACTCTTCCTGCGGCTGCCGTTCGCCAACACGATTGTTGTCTTCGCCGGTTTCTCGTGTAAACTCAATGGCCATAATTACGCCACCTCTGCATCTTCAAGTGGTGGGATTACTGCTGCAACCGACTCTTCAGTGTCGGTATCGGTACTCTCGGCACGCCAGCCACCGGCTGCTCTTAGAATAGCTGCGCGCAACCCAAAGGTACTGGCGACATCTAGGGCTACCAGCCCAGCAACACCCGGCCATGATTCACTTGGCAAGGTTGCGCCACCGGCCGCTACAACAGCAGCGGTGCCAAGCGCACCAGCCGTGTTTATAACAAAACCAGCACGGAAAAGCATGCTCTCTCGCAAGGGTCGACTCGACGTCTCACCTTCAGCCATTTGTTCCTGCAGCTCAGTTGTTTTCTTTCTGATCTTCAGAACATTTCCTCCAACTTTCATGCCAGCCGCAGTCAGCATCATTGCGCCGCCAGCTACAAAAGCTACTTCCGTTGCAGCACCCGCAGCTACAGCCCAGGGCAGCGTTTCTACAACCTGCTCCCTGAGCTCCTGAAAGCCATTATTCATAAACGTCAGAGCGCCACTGGCAAGCGCCAAAGCACCTGCACCAGCCCATTTAATAGTTCCGGCATGCTTCTTGGCCCACTCGGCAGCACGGCCTAGGAGTGAGTTAGGCGAATCTTCTTCTGTATTATAAGTAATCACTGTTTCTGGCGCAGTCGCAGTTTTGTCGTCAAAGGTTTCAGCACCTTCACCAGCATCAAATACCCGTGAAGTAAGGTTAGCATCAGGGCGTGATAAGAGATCATCTGTCTCCTGGGTCAGCCATAGTTCTGCTTCAGTCATACTTCCACCTTTCAAGATTAAAAGTATTTATTAATTATAGCACTATTATGCACTCTTGTCAATTTTAATGTGTCCTGAAAGATGCAAAAGGCACCAGCCCCTCAGGAGCTGGTGCCGTTTTATCTACTAACGAACTTAGCACTATTGCAACAAATACCACAAAAAAAGTCAACGCGAAGTGAAAATTTTACTATTAACGGATATGTTGATCGTGGTTTAGTTAATAGTTTTTTATTTTTAGACCTCTATCCCTTCGCCGGATCCAGTAGAAAATATTTAGTTAAAATTACCTAAATATTTAATTAAAAGATCATTGCTTAGGCTGAACTGTGTACTTCCTAAAGAAATTGCGGGGCCCAAGCGCGAGTTTCACCGTACGTAAAATAGGAACGTCCATATCAAGCACTATATTTGCATAAGTAATATCCAAGTCCCTCAGATACTGAGCATACTCATAAACTGCAAACTCAAAAAGATGAGGGGCTGCGTAGCTATAGCGAGAATAATCTACGATGACATAGTCAGGATCCGTGGTCAGTTGGTACAAAAGAAAACTATGCAGCTCACCATCTATAAATAGACACACATTCTCGTATCCGAAGTCTGAGGCTTGCCTAATACACACCTTCAGAATCTCCTCCTCTCGTTTGTTAATCACATTCAGGCGACCTTTGATTTTCCAACGATCCATTGCCTCCAGTAACAGCTCTTGATTTTGGTCAGAATCTAGGTCCAGATTTTTAAGAACCACGCGTTCGTCATTCACCTCAGATTTGAATCTGCGGATTTTCCAGCGACGATACTGTATCATCTTGCTAAGGGAGCAGAGAGTTTTTACAGAGACAATGCATTCGTCATAGCCTCTTTCAGAGGTAAACGTATACATCTCGGGGTATTTCATGCTACTTACCACAAATTCTGGCACATGAACCAGATGCATCAACTCTCCCTGGGCACGTAGCCAATCAAATATCGTTGCCATTGACTCATCAATGAGCTTGTTGCCCACAAGACATAATCCAGAGTTTTTTTCGTCTCCGGGCCTCCAATAACAGATTACGAGATTGCCATTCAGTAGCGCCACCATACAATCACCCAAATCACTCCACCATGTCATTAAAATCGGAAAAGTTATCTCATCAATGGGAGGATACTGAGCAATCAGCTCTTCATATAGCTCTCGATCTGCTAAGGTCAGCTTAGAAAACTCCGGAAACGTCTTAAAGGCATGGGCGTCGGTCTTCATGGATACTTCTTGTTATATAAATCAATAATACTCCTGTATGTCAAAAATAGAGGCCGGAATTATCTTTAGCAGTTTTTCTTGCAGCATTGTGTAGGTTTGTGTTTATACTAATGTAATAGTTCAAGGCGTAAAATATTCTAAAAATGTCATCGCTCCACAAAATTGCCGTTATAGAAGATGATCCAGCGATAGCTGCTATGTATGCTTTCAAGTTGGAAAATTGTGGGTACAAGGTCATGACCGCCCACGATGGAAAGCAAGGCTTGGCACTCGTTGAGTCTTTTACTCCTGACTTGATTTTGCTAGATCTTATGATGCCCGAAATGAACGGTGATCAAATGTTGCAGAAGATGCGTGCCACCGACTGGGGCAGCAGGATAAAGGTTATTATTCTAACCAACCTCAGCAAAGACGAAGCCCCTCATACGCTGCGATTGCTGAATGTCGATCGCTATATCGTAAAAGCCCACTACACCCCTACCCAGGTATGCGAAGTCGTCGACGAAATCTTGGGCACTAAGCGGTGAGTCATCTGCACGCTTCTTTACAAGAGGGCGTGGAGATAGGCTCTAAAAAGGTGTAGGATGGATATATGAGCTCTCATATAAAGATCGCGATCATCGAGGACGACCAAGCCATTGCCCAGATGTATCGCATCAAGTTTGAGGCCGAAGGCTATCAGGTAGAGACCGCTGATAACGGCAGGCGCGGCCTAGCCCTAGCAGAACACCTGAAGCCCGACATTATTCTTCTAGACCTGATGATGCCCGAAATGAACGGCGACGAGATGCTACAAAAACTTCGTGGCACCGACTGGGGCAAGAACATCAAAGTTATTGTTTTGACCAACATGGGCGAACAAGAAGCACCCGACATTATCAAAGAACTCAACGTCCGCCGTTTTATCGTAAAAGCAGAGATGACACCCCGCCAGGTGGCCGAGATGGTCAAAGCCGAGCTGGCAACCTAGAAGCAATTGATATATAGCCGTAAAAGTTTTATAGTATACATCTTACGATTTGGTACTTCACGCGTGATGTGACAAATTGTACGTTCTTGCTCGTCTACCGGGAGTTTTCAATGAACCTCCAATCACCGACCACCCCTGATGCCGACGTCACCAAGCTGATGGCCAAGCGAGAGGCATGGGAGAAGCGTCAACATGACCAGCGACTCGCTGTGATCGTGCTTTCCATCCTGGCCGTCCTGCAGTGGGATATCTACTTCAACCTCATGGCCACCAAGCTCCACGAGCATCCAGTGCTCCCCATCGGCCCCTGGCTGATTGGCGCGATCACCAGCAGTGGAGTAATGATCGCCACCATGTGTCTCCTGCCCAGTTCAGGCAGCACGAAGCAGCGGACCCTGTTCCTGGCAGCCATTCTCGTATTCGGCACCTTCGGGCCGCTCTATGCGGGCTACCAGCTCGACAGCCCACTGCCACTGACGGTCCTGGGCTGCGCCGCCTACGCCATCAGCCTCAGGCTGGCGCTGTCCTGCCTGGACCCTTACCCGCCCGCACTGCAATAGCCACACCAACAGAGACGAGCAACAAGGCTCGTCAAGCACAGACACTGGAGAAAGACTTCTTCAGCACCGATGCCCTTTACTGGGTTTTCTGCGCTTGACGGGTCTTTCTTCATGTGGCCCAAGCTTTGAATTTGATTCTCAGGCGATTTATACTATTAAGTACTAAAAGAGGGTCAAGCTATGGCAGACGAACGAGCCCCCGTGGTGGTCGGACGTGATCTGGTAGTGGCAATCGACAGCGATAATGGTGCTTTGGTAGGCGAAACTACCACCAGACTCCGGGGCGAGGCCTCTGCCGAAGCCTACGAATTTACAGATGTGCCATACGATCTAGAGAACTTTTACAGGTTCTTAGCTCACACCTTGCAGGAAGGGCGCCAAAAAGGCACCGGATCCACCGTAGTTGCGCTGCACGGGAATATACGTCGTAGAGGCGTCTATGACGGCGCGGCGGCGCCAAATTGGCTGCGGGACACGCCACATGTGCATGACATAGAAGATCCGATCAATATCGTCAGCGGAATCCGCGCCCAAGGAGAGGAGTTTGACCGTTTATTCCAGTATAGACCCCTGTATGAAGTGGTCCACTACAACACCCTCGTAGCCCATGCGGCGGCAGCCTACAATCCCAGTGCCGATGCCGTTGCTGGAATCGATTTAGGCAGGAGGAATTTGACCGGTGGTGCAGTACACAGGATCAACAAATCCTGGAGGGCTATCGACCTTCCGGCGCCCTTCCACGACATTGCTCACCCGGACTGGCCACAACTGCCCGATAAGCCCGCAGTAGAACAAGCGCCAGAGCAGACACCAGATACGCCGTCAGAGATTGATCCCCACCAGTTGGCGCTGATGGCAGGCAGACTTGGTCGAGCTTCCACTGCCCAGGTACTTATCATCAGCTGGGATACGACCGGACACGGGCTCAAGCTGGACGAAGATGCTTACAGAACTGCCGTCGATGAGCTCATGGCCTCGGACACTCCCTTGGCGGGGCACGTGCCAGAAACACGCTTTGTCCACAAACAAGGACCAACCGACCCGCATATTTTGCTGGGGGGAGGTGGCGCCTTGCTGGACTCCCTCCTGACAAGAGATTGAATTAAGTAATTTTTTGTGTTATAATATATCTATTACGATTAGTCTTCGGCAGATCGTACGTTCTCGTTCGTACTCACCCACCCCCTGGAGATACCATGCCCTTTCTTGACACCGTACTATCGCTGCTCATCACCGGCGCTGGCAAGACCACTCAACCCTCCCTCGCCGAGGCTGCCGCTCGCCGCGAGCAAGCCCATCGGGACGAGGAGCACCGGCAGCGCATGGCCCAATGGGAGTCATACGACGCCCGGATGCTGTGGCTGGTTCCGGCCGGCTTCGTACAGTGGTTCGCTACGGCCGCATGGGCTCTGCCCAACTTGCCCGACGATTCGTCGCAGGCCTCGACGCACACGCTGCCCACCGCCGCCTTCCTGATCGTCAGGATTGTGGCCATCGGCCTGTCGTGCGCCGTCCTGTGGCGTCCCGCCCACCACCGTGGACTGCTCTACGTTGGCGCGGCCACCGTGGTTTCGTCTGTCGTTCCCGTCCTGCTGATCAACGCAGCCTTCGACGGTCCGGCGGGCAGTGACTATCCGGTGCTCACCGGCATCATCATGGGCTACCTCGGCATCATCTTCATGGTGCTGCACGCCCACATCCCCATGGCGCTCCTCAACCGCCGACCCACCCGGCCGGTCTAACGAACATCCGCCCAGTACGACGAGCATCAAGGCTTGTCAGACGTGAGTGAAGAAAGTCTCTTCACACCTGGCGCCCCTACAGGGTATCCCACGTTTGACGAGCCTTTCTTCATGCCTTGTAATTTATGTGGAAAAATATTATAATATATGTCCTACGATCTGTCGTAACAGGTTGTATGTCCTTGCTCGTATCTAACCCCTGGAGTCTCTCTTTTGACCCCTCAAGACACTTCCGCATCCGTGACTACGGACGCAGCCATCAAGGCAGTTGATGCCGCTCAGGTAGATGCTCAGCGAGAGCAATGGCTGAAGAGCCAGACAACCGGCTGGGGTCCCATCCGGCTGCGTCTGACCAGAGTCCTGGCTGCCCTGCAGTGGCCCCTCTTCCTGGGTACCGTGTGCCTTGGAACCAAGCTGCCTGGTGAACGCCTCTCTGTCAGCTTCCTGCTGCTAGGTGGAGTCGTCTCCGTGGTGGTCTTCTCGCTGGCCCTTGGCTGCCTGCTCCTACCCACAAAGCACCAGGTCGCCACGTTCGGCGCACTCGTGCTGGGCCTCGGGGTGGTCGTGCCTGCCAGCTTGGGCATGTTCTTGGTCCTTCCCTGGGCCCTGCCGATCATGCTGGCTGGAGGCTACGCCTACGCGCACTTCCTGGAGTGGTGCATCTGGCGCCTCGACCCCTTCCCACCCCAGCCCCAGGGCTAGCCCAACAAAGAACGAGCAACAAGACTCGTCAAATGCACGTACTGGAGAAAGATTCTTCAGCACCGATACCCTTACCAGGGTTCTGCGCTTGACGGGTCTTTCTTCATGTGTGGAATATTTTATAAATGGTAGGGCCGGAGGAGCAGTGCGAGGAGCGAAAAACGCTCGAACACGCTGCCCTCCGGCAAGGTTGCTATTGAACTACGGGTGCCAGCCCTGGGCGCCCTTGACGGCGTCCTGGTTGCCGACACCACGGGGGCAGCTGTCTGGAGGGCTCTTCACCATGCCAGCGAACTGCCGCATCAGGACGTAGTGGTCCATGTTGGTGTAGTCGCAAACGCGCGCACGCGCCGCACTGATGTCATCGTCCAACGCCCAGATGCCAGCGAAATAGTGGTCCCAAAGGCCGGCGAACTCGTACATCTCACTGTCGTGACCAGTTACCACGATCAACCGCTTCTCGCGCTCAGACTTCAGCCAGTTGGCCAGCAAGCCATTGATGTCGTAATTGTCATCGCAAGCCTCCTGGTGTGGATCCCAGCTGATGACCCAGCGATCCTCGAAATTGCGGGCGCTGCCTGGATCGAAGAGGACGATGGTGTCCAGCTGCTGCATCTGCCGGGGCGTAGCCTTTGTCAGGAAGTAGACCACACCCATACGCCCGCGACTCCAGCCAGCGATGGTGGTCGTGTTGGCCGGGACCGAGGACATGACGTTGTCAGCCGAACACCCTTCACCGCCAGCCCACTGCGACAGCTTGAGGTTGGTCGTTCCGGGGTTCAGCCCGTCCTGCCCACCGGGGGTCTCGTTGGGCGAGAAGAACACCGACTGGCTTGCCGGGGTTGGCGCAGCAGCCGGAGCCGGCTGGTCACATTTGGACAGGTTGGGCAGCCACTCGTTGGCGTTGATCGGCGTGGTGGTGTACCGATCCGGGAGCCAGCCCGACCCTGTGGCAGTCGTGGCCTGGTACCACATGCGGTTGTTGTAGGGGCCGACAGCGGTGCCTTCGCGCACGCAGTGCAGCGTCACCCAGTCACCGTCGTAGCCAGCGGGGCCAGCAGCGGAGTTCCAGTCGTTCGGGTTGGTCCGGAAGCGGATGCCGATCTCGGTCCGAGCGATCCGAAAGGTCTGTGACGCCTGAGCGTCAGCGGGGGCGGTCGGCATGCACAGCATGCCGATGGTCATGCACACAACGGTCAGTAGACCGACGATGTACTTTCGCACGGGGGACTCCTCGGATTTGCGGCGGATCCTGAAGCAGGGGATGCCTCAGCTTTGGTATAACACCTCTAACAATCTGGAAATGTTCAATAGCAGAAATTATTTTACAAGAAAAAGTATATCCGAAAAGTCGATATCTTCGCCTTTGTCGACATTTTGATTGAAGTAGGGCAAATCGTGTGCTTTGCTAAGAGTAATGAAATATTTTTCTGAACCGTTTGCAAAGAAGTTTTTGTGGGCATTTAATGTAGTTCTGTCACTTCAAATTATCTTTTATATCATCGGTACGCTTGTGTCATATCTGACCATAGACAAACAGGATGGCTGGCTGGTGAGCGCCGCCGAGCCCCTAGCGCTTGTATGGGTCGTACTCTCGGTAGCAACCTTGATCATGCTTCCCATCCTTTTGCTATTTGTGAAGGATAAAAAACAGGTTTTCAATCGCACCACCAACATATTACTCATCTTGTTTGGCATACAGCTGATCATCCTGAAACCTCTGGCCGACTGGATAAGCGATCTATCTATCAGCTTTCTTGGCTCCTGATAAGCGTTGAATCCTCTAGTGCATGGTCGCCATGGAAAGTAATTCACCCACCACAAGTCAGTCCGATTTTCTTAGACAAGCGCTCAAGGGGCTGCTTGTACTCACAGGGTTGATGGTCTTGGGTTTTATACTTATTGTCGTTCTGGGCAAATTCCGTGTTGAGTACGAACAAAACATGTTCGCGCTAAAAGATCCAAGCTACCGGCAGCTGCCGTCCTACTACAATCCCCTGTGGTCTCTTCTGGCAGCGCTACAGTATTTTGCCCTCCTGGTACAGCCATTTGTCTTGTTTATATTCAGAAAACAGCTACGACTCAAAGTACTACCCTGGGTCTTTCTCCTGATCCTTGTTGTTTTATTCATTACGATCGTAAGCCTTACAGCTTCACCAGAGGGGCCCGACCCCACACTGACCAGTAATCTTCCAACCTTTCTACAGTTTCAGCTCTTCATAGTGATTGCGGCTGCTATCAGTCAGTATGGAAGCTACCGTTTTGCTTTTCGAAAGCAAGTCAAAGAGGACAGCTAGATTCTTGATACAATAGACCCTATGAAGATAGCTATCTTGGGCTTTGAAGGACAGGGCAAGTCGGCCTACGACTATTGGGGCAAACCCGAAAACGATATTACTATTTGCGATATTGACACCAAAAAGCACATCCCGCCTGGTGCAAAAAAACAGTTGGGGCCAGAATACCTGGAAAAGTTGGACCAATACGATCTAATTATTCGCACCCCCGTTATTCATCCTCGGCAAATCCAAGAGGCAAATCCCGATGCACCGGATATCCTAGAAAAAATCTGGACCAATACCAACGAATTCCTCGAGGTCTGTCCCACCCGCAATATCATTGGCGTCACCGGCACAAAGGGTAAAGGCACTACCTGTATCCTTATTGCCCGGATGCTAGAAGCAGCCGGCCACCGAGTACATCTGGGCGGTAATATTGGCATACCACCATTGGACATGCTAAAGGACGGTATCAAGCCAGATGATTGGGTGGTACTAGAGCTAGCCAACTTCCAGCTGATAGATCTCAAATCGTCACCCCATATTGCCGTCTGCCTGCTAATCGAGCCCGAACACCTCAACTGGCATGCCGACATAGACGAATATGTAGAGGCTAAACGCCAGCTATTTGTCCACCAGGCAGAACAAGACATTGCCATTTATTACGCCAACAACCACTATTCCCAAGCTATAGCAGAATCTACCGCCGGCAGTATCATGCCCTTCATGGCCGACCCGGGTGCCTACGTGACCGACAACGCCGAAGGCGAAGAGTACGTCATGATAGACCACCACAAAATTTGTGACATATCAGACATCAAACTCTTGGGCAAACACAACTGGCAAAATGTCTGCGCTGCCGTCACCGCTGTATGGAATATCACCCAAGACGTGCCAGCTATTCGTAAGGCCATTGCCGGTCTGGCTGGCCTACCCCACCGCCTGGAGCGCGTCCGTGAGGTAGACGGCGTAACTTATTACAACGACTCTTTTGCATCCGCACCCCCAGCTACTGTAGCGGCCATGGACGCAATTGTTGGCAGCAAAGTCATGCTTATTGGCGGCTTTGACCGCGGGCTGGATCTGGGCGAACTAGCTCGTGGTATCGTCAAACACCAAGAGGACCTACGGCGGGTTATTATCATCGGCCAATCAGCCCCTCATATAGAAAAAGCCTTGTCCGTGCATGGTTTTACCAATTACGACGTACTGCAAGACGCCGCCATGAAAAATGTTGTCGATCACGCCAAGTCCGCTGCTCATCCCGGCGACAAGGTAGTGCTGTCACCAGGTTTTGCCAGTTTTGATATGTTCAAGAACTTCGAGGACCGAGGCATCCAGTACAAAGAAGCAGTGAACGCCCTATGAGACCCAACAAATACAATCAATTCATCTTTGAAGACTACCAGTTTGACGAAAACACCAAAATACTAAAGCTCCAATATGCTTTTGATGATGCCCTCAAGCTGACCGAAACCTACAAGTTCGACTTTGATTTTGCGCAGTACAACCAAGCAACCCTAGACCGCGCCTTTCAGCTGCTGTTTTTTATGGCCGGCGTCTCTTACTACAAAATGTATATTCCTTCAGAAATTGTTGTGCGCCGTGGTCAGCTGGATAGGCCGCTCGCCAGCTTTTTCTCTAAGACCTATCAACGTGGTTTGGGTGAATTCTGGTATGAAAACCAACTAGACCCCCGCACACCGGTCACCTTTCCAATAACCACGAACGTTATCAAGGAAGCACACCATACCGGCACCGGCCCACTCGCGAGCGTAGGCGGCGGGAAAGACTCCCTGGTAGCCATAGAACTACTACGTCCTAAGCATTCTGACTTAGCCACCTGGAGTGTCAATCATCGCCCGCAGCTTACACCATTAGTCGAACGTATTGGGCTGCCCCACAAATGGGTAGAGCGTCAGTGGGACAAGCAAATTATGGAGCTTAAAGAAAAAGATGCCCTGAACGGTCATATTCCCATATCCGCTATCTTTGCCTGTGTGGGTACTGTCGTAGCCATCCTGACTGGTAAAAGAGACGTGGTTATGGCCAATGAGCAATCTGCCAACGAGCCAACTCTGCACTATCAAGGTGTAGCCATCAACCATCAGTACTCAAAATCCGAGGAATTCGAACAGGATTTTCAAGCAGTGCTGACTCTTTTTTTTGGTGATAGCATTCGCTACTACTCTCTGCTGCGTCCCTTTAGTGAGCTCCGCATTGCCGAGTTCTTTGCGCGCCTGAGTTTCGAGAAATACAAAGATGTTTTTAGCAGCTGTAACCGCGCCTACATACACACCAGTGACCGCATGTCGTGGTGTGGTGAATGTCCAAAGTGTGCCTTTATCTTCCTCATGCTCACACCGTTCATCCCCCGCGCGGATCTAGAAAAATTGTGGAGTGGCAAAAACCTGCTGCACGACCCCAAGCTAGAACCTACCTACGAACAGCTGCTGGGCATTGCCGGCGAAAAACCACTAGAGTGCGTGGGCGAAGTCAAAGAATCGCGGGCCGCCATGACCATGGCGCAAACCGTCTATCCAGACTTGCTCAAGTATCATTACGAGCTGCCGCCCAACTACGACTACAAAACCATCTACCCCAGCCGCATGCCCGAAGACATGCTACGACTGGCTATCTCCCAAGTATAACCGCCATCGGACGAGACGAATACCGCCATACCAAGACAGCGAAGCATGCCCTTGTCCTCGCACACAAAAGCGCGCACAGATTTTTGGATTCCCTGATATATTTGCAAACTAGCCTGTATCACCCGTAGGTTTATGCACGCTGTTGCAGACCCCAAAAACAACTATTACACCATCTAGTTGTGTAAAATACTTATCAAATATGGTATAATCATAAGCGTGACAACTCGTGTCACCCTTAACAATGGAGGACTTGCCTTGGTACTCGCACTCCTCAGCCTGCCCGCCGTGGTTGGCTGGATCGTGTTTACTGCCATCTGCGCGGTGATCTTCTGGCTCGGCCACCTGTCCGTCCTGGACGCCGCCGAGACCAAGTACCTGCAGGCTCATCGAACCCCAAGCAAGGTGGAAGGCACCACCGTCGACGTGGCCATGGCTACCACCATGATGGCCCCCTTCGTGTTCTTGCTCATCAAGCTCCTGGACGTCATCCTGATGCAGCAGCTCCTGACCATCGTCCTCGGCAACGCCGACCTACTCATGCAGAAAGCGTGGACTGCCGTCGGCATGACACACCTGCCCCTGCAGCAAGAAGCGTTCCAACTGTGGTCCCTCTGCAGCAAGCTGGGGCTCCTGCTCCTAGTCACCTACTGGCTGGTCCGAAAGCTCATCAAGCACAAGGTCCAAAACCGGAAGGAAGGCGCCTTCAAGGCTCTGCTGCCCCAGTGAGATCACGACCAACAAGCCCAGATGGGTGTGGTGTACCGCTCAGGTACTTTATGCGCGCCGCCGCAACACACCCCGCCACACCCTCCATTGTTATACCGTTTCCACAAATGTGCGTTTGTGCTGACGAGTCCCGGACCCATTGGGAGTAAAACTCCGACAAGGCCCAAAGGACGAAAAACGGACTACTTAGAAGCTTGTTTTCTGCTTGCAAGAACCTGCAAGACACCCCACACAAGCAAGCTAAACACAGCAGGGACAAGCAATGCGCCCAGTCCGTAGGACAACGAAAAACTTCCAGAGCTTTGTGAATCTACAGAAAAGAGTTCGACTGGTCCAATACTCGGATTCAGATGATTATTGCTTTTGCCAACAACAATCAGATACGTCATTGGAGCAAAAAGTATACTACTGAACGATGCGATAAACGCTGTTGCGCTCCAAGACATTGCTTTATTTTGTTTCACGATGTTCCCTTCTTTCTCATTATAATATTCCACAAGCTGGTCCAAAACATGTTGCCATCTGCTACAAATGGCAACAGTAGCACCGCCTGCAAGCAGGCTATGATCGATATCATAGCCACCCAAGTAGCCCACACAGGATGAGCTTGCTGCCAGCTGCCGGCGGCAATGAGTCCCAGAGTTCCATACACCACACCACTCAATGGGCCTGCCAGACTGATTGCCAAGAGCCTTAGGGGAAAGTCATGTAGTGCGTACGTCACGCTAAAACCTTTTGTACTAGCATGCAGTTTCACATCCTGGGCACCAGCCAACTTTGCAGCCACAAAGTGAGCACCCTCATGGACATAGGCCAGCAGAACTCCGTAGACAATCACGCTAGCTAGACCCACAACAAGTAGCGCTGAACCTGACAAAATATCAAACCACAGGATAGCCAGCAACGTGTGAGCAAGCGCAAAGGCGGCAGCAAACAGCACATCAGACCTCATCGAGGATGTGTTCCCTTTCGTAACTAGTTGCAAAAATAACGCTAGCCATAACACAGGCACAAGCGGCCACGGCTAAACCGGGCATGCCATATTTTCCACTAAGCCACGCCAGCAGAGCCAATCCCAAAATGTTCGTTACCGCAAAGCCAACAGCCACTGGCACCTGATTGAGCCTGTTCTTTTGGCCCGCATAGCTCATAACACCAAGCATAAAAGTCAGAGAAGCAACCGCTGCCAGTGTCAGCGCATTCTTGCCGATATTTCCCAAACTCTCGCCCGTGACATCGCCCATCACCGCAAACAAAGCCAGCTCCACGATTGCGTACAGGGCAAGGATTGAACCCAGGGTCATAACCCCAAGGGTCCGAATAAAAATCTTTGGGTCAACTGGCAGACCATAGACAACCGCGCGGCTCGTCCCCAGCCGACCACGGACCGAGAGGGCCCAGCTAGAAAAGAGCAGCAGGAACAGCACATTATATATCGAATAGAGGATTAGACCCGCCGTGACCGACAACGCTTCTGCCCTTACTCCGAATGCGGCGGCCAGCACAATGCCAATGATCAGCAAATTTGGCATAGATATCTCTTTGTCACTCAAAATAATTCGCCAGGCCATAACCAGCAATGTTCCTGTTTTGCTTTTTGGCACCGGCAGCAATCGGGCAGATAAAGGCCGTGAGGCATGATGCTCTACTACCGATGAGGTAAAGCCCCTACTGATAGCGTCGATGGTCACAGCACCTAGGGCGGTGCATAGCAGCACAGCACCAAATGGAAGCAGTATCCCTAAACCGCCATCACGAATCATATCCGTGAAGTAGCTAGTCTCCAGTCCTATATTGATGCGGTTCAAAGCCCCGCTGCTAAAGAGCCGGCCGTACCCAACCAGAACCACCAGCCCAACTTGCCCAATGGTATGCAGACTACTCAGCCCACCCGCCAGCTTTCGTAAGCGCTCTACATGAATCACGCGCTCTACTAATAAGTACAGCAGTAGCCCAACCGTTACGTACATAAGCAGCGTCAGTTCGGCAAATAGCAACCACCAGCCCAACTGCATCCCCTGCTGTTGCCCAAGAGCTACGAAGAGTGGTAATGCCACCAGGCTGTTAAGTAACCAGATAGCACCAACAAACAGCAGAGACTGAGCCCGGAGCCAAGTACGACTCATGAAGGGCAAGGACTGGAGTGTAGACGGCACATTTACCGCAATAGTCTGTCTAGCCAAAAACCAAGTAGAAGAAACGGCCACCCCAAAGGTAAGTCCCGCCACCAGCACCACCAGCCCGGCCTGCTCGCTATCACCTGCCACCATGCCCGAAAAAGGCACTAGGAGCTGACGTATCTGCCAGGCAAAGAAACCGTAGAGGGCCACGATTGGTAGCAACATGGCAACCATGTGCGGCTTACCCGCCACCAGACCAACTGCTTTGCGCCGCCATACTTTTAGCAGCGTAGCGCTAATCAACAATATAGGATTCGATTGCTTCATGCTTTTTCTGCCCACCGCTTAACTTTAAATAAGCCTCTTCGAGTGTCTTTGCTTTGGCCTTTTGCAAAACTTCTTTCACGCTGCCGCTGGCTATACGCTTAGACCGAATCATCGTAATGTCGTCAGCAATGTCTTGGGCAAAATCCAGATTATGTGTAGCTAGCAAAACGCTCTTGCCGTTTCTCTTGAGAGACAAGATGATTTCTTTGATCAGCAAGATCATGTCTGGGTCCAAGCCGTTGGTAGGCTCATCAATAATATAGAGAGCTGGTTTGGCGACCATGGCTGCAATAAATGCCAGCTTCTTGCGCATGCCATGCGAGTACGAACCAATACGATCATCTAGAGCCTTTAGCTCAAATAGCTCACCCAGTTCCTGGATTCTTGCATGTGCCTGATCAGAGTCCAAGCCGTAAAGCGCTGCCGAAAGACGGGCATATTCGTGCCCGGTCAACGGTTCAATCAGGTCGTCCTCGTCGGGAACGATACCAAACTCACGCCGCAAGGCTGCCAGACTTGTCCCATCGCCATACACAGATGTGCCAGCAACCTCAATTTGGCCAGCGTGGAGAGGATTGATTCCCATGACCGCATGGATAATGCTGCTCTTGCCACTTCCGTTTGGTCCAATGAGGGCATGCACACTACCCGTCCGTACCGAAAAAGATACGTTGTCTACGGCCGTATTCTGGCCATATACGATACTTACTTTATCGATCCGAATTGCTTGTTTACTCCGAGTAGTGGGCATGTTTTTCCTCATGTTACCTTTTAGTGCCTATTGGCAGCCGACATACACCTTGCTACCGTACCAAGATTTGCTGCCGACAACAAACTGGCCGGAAAAGCGCATACCTCGCACAATGCAGATACCGGCAATAACGGCTACAGCGACTATGGCTACAATAGCCACAATCCACCAGTAGGAGTTCTTGCGGGTTGTCACCGCTTTGGCACTAGCAACAGCTGGCACAGAACTTGTGTCGCTCATTGCATTTCCCCCTTAGATTTATGAAGCGTAGATCTACCAGTCCTTATATAATGCCAGGCATCTAAGTGCTATGAGAGAATTCCAACAAGCTAAATATATTACTTAATCAGCTTAAGCATTTTCACATCTGGAAAATTGACCACTAGTTGTAGTCAAAAATACGCATGGAGTTAAAGGCATTTATAAAGTTTTTAATAGTTACGCATGCATAGGAATGAAGTAGTGGGAGCACCAGCGAGCGAAGTGCTCATATTGCTGGTGCTCCCACGAGGTGGCATCTTCTTCAGTGTTCGTGGTTGTTCAGCAGATTGGCCAGAGCGGTGAGGTACATCCCCAGGAAGGGCACCTTCTGCCGTAGCAGCTCGCTACAACCAGCGCCCAAGGCACGGTCTGGATCCCTGCTGAGGTCGTTTGCGCTCGCCGCCCAGACCTGGTCGAAGGGAAGCACGCCCATGGCGGCCTGGAAAGGGCCGCCGGCCAACAGGAAGGGCTTGACTGCCTGAACGGTCATGATCCCCGCCATGTCGAACTCGACAAGATTGTACGTGGCGGGGTCGGCACCCGGCGGCTGCAGCACCAGACAGAGGCGATTGCGCGTCGGTGTGGCGGGGTGACAGCTGAGGGTGATCGCCCTCAGGCCAAGGGGTGCCTTGGGACTGAACACGTCCGCGTGAACGGGCGGCTTGCACGGACAGCGGGGAGTGCTGGGGTTGAGGACGACGACCATCTTTGCGTCGCTGGCACAGTCCACCATCCCGGGGAAGAGACTGCCGCTATCGGCAGTAACCACCTCGATGGGACCCGTGTTGGGCAGATCGCTGGCGGTGTCAGAGGCAGCCAGATGCATGATGCCTGCAGCGATGCTTTCCATGGAGCTACTGATCTCATCGATGCGCATGGCATCCACCCACTCCTTCAGTTGCCTGAGCGCACCACCGGGTCCGACAGATTGCTCCAACTCTGTGTACCAGCTGGTACCAGCGACAGGGTTGAGGATGTCATCCACAGCCTCGCGCACACGCGGGCTGAAATGGCCCTGGGCGATCCACTCCAGCAGATCGTTCGAAACTGCATTACTCACGATTCACGTCCTTTCATGACGTTCGGGGTAAACAAAGATAAGATGCCTTAAGGTGCCTCCAAGAGAAAACTACGAAGACCAATATACTTTATAATTTATAGTGAAAAAGTCAATATTTCTACTCTGTTGTGCGGCGAGCGGCGCGGATGACATTATCAAAGAGGGCGCAGACGGTGAGAGGTCCTACACCACCCTTTGAGGGGGTGATGGTCAGGTCGTCGCGGTTGTAGACTTCTGCTGCTAGGTCGCCGACAGTTTTGCCAGATTCTGAGGCAACACCTGCGTCTACCACTACTGCCCCTTCTTTGATCATGTCGGGATACAAAATGGCAGGGCTGCCGGTGGCGGTGATGATAACGTCTGCACCCTTTGTGTGAGCAGACAGGTCAGTAGTTTCGCGATCAATGACTTCTACATCTTGGTCAGCAGATAACAGCATGCGCTCCAATGGTGCGCCCACCAGCTTGCCACGACCAATCAGCAAGATGTGTTTGCCTTTCAGGTCTACGTTATAGCCGGCCAGTAGCCACAGTATTGCCATGGGTGTGGCTGGGTCAAACTTGGCCTCTTTGCCAAGGGCGTCTACGTCTTTTTCTGGCGCCACCAAGTTTACGATCTCGTCAGTCTGAGCAGGGTCTACTAGCGGCAACTGAACGATAACGCCATGAACGGTGTCGTCTTTATTCAGTTGTTGCAACAGATTTGCAATTTCTGATTGCTCTATTTTGTGATGCTCTACTTCTACTAGGATGTCTGCGCCGTAGCGTTTTTTGAGCCGAACGTACGTATCAATAACGGGGTCATCTATGCACTGAATAATAGCCAGCTTGGGTACCACGCCAGAGGCCTGACGCAGTGCACGCACCTGCTGGGCCTGGCGCTGCTTAATAAAATCAGCGAGTTCCTTGCCGTTTAGTAGCTTCATATGGGGTACATCCTAGCAGAAAAGCTACCTCTTGACTAATTGCAGCGTCGCGCTAGGCACACCAATCACCCCTGTTTGTCATACTGAAGATCTATTGCTTTTTATAAACAAAAATGTTATAAATTATATGATTGCCCTCACGGGCAACTCACGCACGTTTAGAGAGACGTAGTATTCCACGCTGGCACGAATGCGAGTAACAGGACATCACCGGATGTTGTGTCCTGCTATTCGCATTCGAAACACCAGAGAGACTGGAGCACTACCCATGACCCACCCCACCACCGCCTTCGGCCTGACCCTCGACGAGTCGGTCACGACCGACTCGGGCTTCCGCTACGGCGATTACATCATCAAGCTCGAGGTGACGGACCGATCCTACGACGACATCCTCCGGGTCTTCGCCCCCTGCCGCCTCTGCAAGGGCAACCACGTGTACCGGGCCTGGATCATCGGCGACGAGCCCACGTTCGACGTGGTCAAGGAGCGGTTGAGCCAGGACGACCTCATGTGCGAGGCCTGTAGCATGGTCAAGCGAGGTGACATCGTCAAGCTATCGCGAGAGCTCGAGAAGCAGCGCATACTGCGACAGACCCTCGTCACGACCCTGACCGGTCCCCGTGACACCAAGCCCGAGCTGCGCGCCCAAGGTCACGTCCGTCTGTCCCACCCGCGAGCCGCGGGGTACAACGACGAGATGCGTGACGGCTTCTTCTTCGTACCCGACTGGCTGCAGATCAAGACCGCCGGCAACATCCGAGCACTCACCATGCTGAGCAAGATGCTGAAGGTCGACGTGACCAACCGCGATGGCATGTTCGGGTTCGACCTGACCACCACCCTCGCCCGCATCCGCAACGATGGATGGGTCACGGAGACCACGGCCGAATACGGCAGGCTGCAGCGGCACGAAGCCGTCATGCAGGCAGTCGCCAGCACACCCGTCGGCTAACCCAGCCACATCCTCTCTATACGTCTGCACCATCTGTATGCCGGAGGGCACACTCACCCCCCGCCCACCGGCATACAGATAGACGTCCACAAGTTTTGCTTGTGCTGACGAGTCTAGAACTCACCTCAGGTGAGTTCTGCCAAGACGAAACGTCTACTGTATGCGATCTTATATTTTCACGCAGATTTACAGCGTTATAATAAAACTGTGAAAGCCAAAACAGGTCAGGAGACGGCCAAAGGCACTGAACCAGTCGATAGCACACACACTATCGAGAATCGCTTGCGCGCCAGCGAAGAACGTTACCAGGCCTTTATTCATAACAGTAACGAAGGTATCTGGCGGGTCGAGGTCGAAAAGCCTATTTCTATAAGGCTATCGCCCACTCGGCAAATCGAGCTGATGTACAAGTACGCCTACTTGGCTGAGGCCAACGAAGCCATGGCCCGCATGTATGGGCTAAAAGCGGTCGAAGATATTGTGGGCGCCCGGCTGGGTGACCTGCTGATACAAGACGACCCAAAAAACATCGAATACCTCAAAGCTTTTATCGCCAACGGCTACAACCTCTCCGGTGCCGAGTCACACGAGCACGACACCAAGGGTAACGATAAATACTTCCGGAATAGTCTGGTAGGTATGGTGCGAGACGACCATTTGGTACATGCCTGGGGAACACAACAGAACATCACCGAGCAACGCGTTGCTCTACGGGCATTGCACGCCAGCCAGGAACGCCTAGAACTATCCCTAGCCGCTTCGCAAACCGGCATGTGGGAATGGGATATCGCCAACGACAAGCTGACCTGGACCAACGAGCTCAAGCGTATCTTTGGCCTGAAGGCCAAGGATGTTGTCACCTATGCGCTCTACAAACAAATCGTTCACCCTGACGACCGCCAACGCGTGCAATCATTCATAGACAAATCCCTCAGCGACGGCAGCAGCTACAGCTTTGAACACCGGGTGTTGTGGCCCAATGGCACTGAGCATTGGGTGATGGGCC
Organism: Verrucomicrobiia bacterium; assembly: GCA_035489575.1. Taxonomy (NCBI): domain Bacteria; kingdom Pseudomonadati; phylum Verrucomicrobiota; class Verrucomicrobiia; species Verrucomicrobiia bacterium. The sequence goes on along the minus strand of DATHJY010000003.1, from coordinate 95,034 downwards.
AGGGCCGGGCCTACCTAGAAAACGGCCGGGCCGTGCGCATGGTGGGCACCAGCATGCTCATAGACAAACGCAAGCGATACGAGATAGCCCTGCACGAGAGCGAGCAACGTTTTCGAATGATGGCCGACACAGCTCCAGTACTGATCTGGATGGCCGGGCCAGACAAACAACGCACCTATTTTAATAAACCGTGGCTGGATTTTACCGGCCACACCCTCCCCGAAGAGCTGGGGAGCGGCTGGACCAAAGGCATCCACCCAGACGACTACGAGCGCAATCTAAAAACCTATAACCAAGCTTTTGATGAGCGCGCCTCCTACAGTCTGGAATATCGCCTGCACCACCACGATGGCACCTACCATTGGATGCTGGCCAATGGCACTCCGCGCTATTCACCCGAGGGCGAGTTCTTGGGATTTATTGGCTCCATGACCGACATACAAGAGGTCAAAAACACCAAGAAAAGCAAAGAGGAGCTGGAGGAGGTCAACCAAAAATTACGCGAACAGCAGTACCAGTTGGTGACACTAAACAACTCCAAGGACGAGTTTATTTCGCTGGCATCGCACCAGCTACGTACACCGGCTACGGGGGTCAAGCAGTACATCGGCATGCTGCTAGAGGGGTATGGGGGGCCGCTCAGCAAGCCTCAGATGAAGATGCTACATACCGCCTATGAAAGCAACGAACGCCAGCTGAATATCATCGACGACTTACTCAAGGTGGCACACATAGACGCCGGCAAGGTCGCCCTGCGCAAGCAAAAGGTCGACCTGGTGGACATGATAGACGACATCATCGACGAGCAAGCCGACAAGTTCAAGCAAAAGAAACAAGGCGTCAGCTTTAGGCACGTGCGTAAAAAAGTGCCAGCGTCTATAGACCCCGAACGCATGCGCATGGTCCTAGAGAACTTGATAGACAATGCCGGCAAATACTCGCCCGAGGGCAAGAAAATCATGGTGCAGCTGAAGAAAAACAAAGACCACGTTACTATCAGCGTTACGGACGAAGGCGTAGGTATTGCCCAAAAAGATATCCCTCGCTTGTTTCAAAAGTTCTCACGCGTCAGCAATTCGTTATCTACACTAGTCGGCGGTACCGGTTTGGGATTATACTGGGCGGAGAAGATCGTGAGTCTCCACCATGGCAGCATTGACGTTACTTCAAGGCTGCATAAAGGGTCGACATTTACCATAAAAATCCCTCAAGGCAAGCACACAGGAGATGGGAACTAAGTATAAAATACTGGTTGTCGAGGACGAACAAATCTTGCGCGAGGCGTATTGCCAAATCCTGACGCAGGAAGGTTATGAAGTGGCAACGGCCACCAATGGCCGGCTGGCGCTCAAGCAGCTCAAAACTTTTCAGCCCGACCTTATTCTGCTAGACATCCTCATGCCCGAAATGGATGGAGTGACATTCCTAACCCTCGCAAAGCTCACCAAGAATTTTCCAAGTGTTAAAGTTATTGCTTTTAGCAACCTATCTGATCAACAGAAACTGGACCAAATGATAGCTTTGGGAGTGTCCGAAAATATCCTCAAGTCTACCCTATCGCCCAAGCAACTGGCGCTTACCATACAAAGCTTACTAGTATAGCCAAAGAGCCTCCGGGGATGGGAGGCTCTTAGGGTCACATGTCTCTTTTTGTTCGTGCTTTTTTGGGCACCGTTAAGGGATGGTGACCTTGCGACGGCCACCGCCACGACTGGCTTTGCCACCTTTGCTGGCGACTGCTTTTCGGGTTGCCGCATCAGCGCTAGCCAACCCACGTTTGCTTTTTTCTGCCATGTTTTGCCTCCTTTCGGTTAGGTGGCAATACTAGCTTATAAAACTATGCCAAAACGCGCTGTAAAGAATCTTATGTAACGACTATGATATTATAGGGCACTTCTTCAAAGATTATTAAACGAGCGCCAGATCCCATTTACGTCTGTGAAAAAGCTCATACTTACCCTAAGTTTTGTTTAGTAAAGTAAAGAAACTTAATCAAGGATCCTGTATGCGCTTAACCTTTAAAAGATGTGTCAAAGAAGCGAGTTTGTTTGCTGCAGTGCTTGCTACGGTATCACTCCCTCTTTCTGGAGTAGCATCGGCTGCCAATCAAAACACACAACAAGACTTTGCGGTGGCTAGCACAGAGTTTGGCGTGCCTCAAGAAATCTTAATGGCCGTTTCATATAACCAAACACGCTGGGAAAATCACAAAGGCAGGCCCAGCGCCAGTGGTGGCTATGGCCTGATGCACTTGACTTCAGAAGCCGAGTCAGAGGACGGCCGTGGTGATCCGCACCGCCCCAGACAAAACAGACACTCTTCAAGAAAACACACCCTGGACGAGGCAGCTGCCCAACTGCAAGTCTCTGTCGAAACACTGAAGCATGATGACCGCCAAAACATAAGAGGTGGGGCAGCCATATTGGCCAAATACGGCCGTGAAACTAACGACGGACAAGAGCCTACACACGTTGACGAGTGGTATGGCGCAGTTGCCAAAATAGCCGATTCGCCCGACCAAGAAAGCGCCGAGGACTTCGCCAATGACGTATATAACACAGTACAAAATGGCGCTGCCCGCCACACCGAGGATGGTCAGTCGGTCAGCATGCCGGGCAGACCAGTTAGACCAAACCGATCACGAGTAGAGCGGTTACGCTTACCCCGATCTGGCCGCCACACCAACCAGCAGCAAAACCAGACAGAATGTCCCCGTACCATCATTTGCAAATTCGTACCGGCTCGGTTTGCACAGAACAACCCAAATGACCCCGTTGACTACGGCAACTATGACCAAGCCCACCGTCCGAACGATATGAAGGTCAAATATATTGTCATTCATGATACCGAAGGCTCGTATCAAAGCGCCATAGACTGGTTCCGTGACCCGGCATCATACGTAGCGGCTCATTATGTGATTCGGTCCTCTGATGGTGAAGTAACGCAAATGGTCAAAAATGAAGATGTTGCCTGGCATGCTGGCAACTGGTATGTCAACATGCATTCTATTGGCGTTGAGCATGAGGGCATTGCAACCGAGGGTGCCGCCTGGTACACCGAGGCTATGTACCGCTCGTCTGCCAAACTTGTCCGCTATCTGGCCGAGAAGTATAACGTACCGTTGGACCGCGAACATATTGTTGGGCACAGTCAATATCACGCCCCCACACCCGAGCGAGTAGCCGGTGCACATTGGGACCCAGGCCCTTTCTGGGACTGGAACCATTACATGGAGCTACTCGGAACACACACATCCGCAGCGCCAGGTAGCAGCGACGTAGTTACCATCGCCCCAAACTTTACTACCAACAAACCACCAATCACCACCTGCACAGGCACCACGTGCACCCCGCTACCAAGCCAATCTGCTAATTTTGTGTACTTGCGTAAAGAGCCCAGCCCAACCGCTGACTTACTGACTGACGCCGGCTTGCATCCTGACGGCACGGCAGGCACGACCAAAGCCGAAGATTGGAGCGCCAAAGCCACGCACGGTCAGCACTTTGCTGTTGCTGGAAGGAGCGGCGACTGGACAGCTATCTGGTTTAACGGCCAAAAAGGCTGGTTCTACAACCCATCCGGACCCAGCAAAACCGCGCTACCGGGCCGTTCAAAACTTGTAAAAGCAAAAAACGGAGCAAGTTCTGTGCCGGTCTACGGAAGACCCCTGCCCGAGCCTGGCGCCTACAATACCACACACGCTCCAGTGCAAACTATTGTGCCCCTGCAATACACTATTCCAGCCGGTCAATCCTACGTCGTCTATGAGCCAAAGGTGCCCAACGACTACTTCCATGTATTGGCCTTTGACCGCAGCACCCCGGGTGATGGCACTATTACCATGGGCACCGAGAAGTACCTACCCATCACTTACGGTCACCGCCAGGCATATGTCAAAGCCAGCGACGTTGTGATGTATTAGTCTCTTTGGTCTTGGCCCAGCAGGCGGGCACGCATTTCTTGGAAACGCTTTTGTTCCAGTGCCACCAAATCTTCACCAGGTTTTTGTTTGGCGCTTGCGTGACTAGTTTGGGCTGATGCCTTGCCACTGATAACGTTAACTACCGGAATGGCAATGGGCGTGCGGCCGGTTTGCTCAAACCAAAAATGGGCAATGAGGTCCTTCATTTCTAGTTTGAAACGGTCCAGGTCAATTCGCTTGAAACGCTGCTGGACCGCCCGACGCAGTTCATCTCTAAAACTATTCATGAGCTCCTCGTTATCGCGCATGGCTATAAAACCACGACTAATGATATCGGGGCTGGTTAGCAGCTTGCCGGATTTCTTGTCTATGGTTAGGACAACCGCCAAGATACCTTCTTCACTCAGCATCAGACGGTCTTTCACGACAATGCCACTGACGATAGAGCCAGTCTGGTCGACCAACAAACTGCCATGTGGCACTTGCCCACCGGGCTCACCAGTCTGAGCCGTAAACAATAAGCTGTCGCCATTGTCCGGTAGGAAAACATTCCGGCGCGGAATACCCTCCTGCACACCCAACTCGGCATGATAGGTTCGTCGCAAGGTACCGGCATGCACAGGGATAAAGAACTTGGGCCGAACCAGCTGCAGCATCTCTCGCAATTCGTCGCGTTTGGCATGCCCAGACACGTGCAGCGGACCGCAGCCGTCCAGTTGGTGGGTTGGGTGACGAAACAAGTGCACGCCTTTTTTGCTGAGCCGATTGCTGATGTGATCATAAGACACTTCGTTGCCGGGTATTGGTGACGAGCTGATGAGGACCGTGTCGCCTTGGTTCAGGTTAACGTACTTGTGCTGGCCCTCGCTCATGCGCTGCAGTGCAGCGTTTGGTTCGCCCTGCCCACCCGTGCACATCACCAGCAACTGGTCTGCCGGGATGGTGCTGGCCTGCTGCATGGATACAATGGTGCCTTTTGGAACTTTTAAGATCCCTTGGCGCACAGCAATCTCGGCATAAGCAATCATGCTGCGGCCATCCAACGCTACCTTACGCCCAGCAGCTACGGCGGCATCGATAATCATTTGAGTGCGGTTGATATTACTGGAAAAGACTGCCACAAAAATGCGCCCTGTGGCATTTGTGATAACGTCATGAAAACTCTTTTGCAGTGTGTGCTCTGTGGGGGTACGACCTTCAACATCCGCATAGCTACTATCGCTCATCAGCAACAGAACGCCTTGGTCACCCAACTCTTTCAGGCGAGCTTTGTCGCTTGGCCGATTGTCTAGTGGCTCTGGATCCAGCCGGAAGTCGCCGGTGGCAACAATCCGCCCAACCGGCGTATCAATGCAGACCGCCGCGGGATCAGGAATAGCGTGCGTAACGCGGATGAACTCCACGAAAAACGCGCCCATCTTGATACGCTCGTGCGCATCAATGTCTATGGTGACAAACTCTGGCACAAAGTCAGTTTCTGTAATCTCGTCCTGGAAAGTCTTTTCGATCACGCCAATGGTATATCGTGACCCATAAATAGGTGCAGGATATTTTGGCACCGTATGCCGGAGTCCACCTATGTGATCTAGGTGCCCGTGGGTGATGACATAGGCCTTTAGTTTATGCTTGATAGTTTCCAAGTACGCCATGTCGTTGACCTCGTAGTTGATACCGGGCAGATCAACGCTCAAATTGATGCCACAGTCCAATACAATTGCGTCGTTCTGGTACTCGATAACGGCCATGTTTTTCTCGCCCACGTCGTATAGTCCACCCAAAAAAGTGACCTTGAGTTTGTCAAAAGTGTCAGTGACAACATTGGCTCGCTTGCCAGGCTTTTGGCCAGCAGCCGCATACTGATCTATCACTCGCTGGGCGTCGTCTTGGTTGCGTCTTTGCGCCCGGATGGCTGCGCCACGAGTTTTGTTAGTAGATATATTCATATATATTTCCTTTAAATTTTATTGGTTATAGTTGTTTCATTTGGCTGCCGTTCTAAAAGAGGTTTACGGGCAGCGACTTATAAAAAGATGGTGTGGTTGTGGTGATTTCCAGAGGGAAACCGATAGTTTTATGATAAATTTGCCAAAAAGAGAAATCTTAGGTTAAAAGTATAATAACAAATAGTAAGCAAAATGTCAATAGCTATGCTAAGCTAGTCGCATGAACACAGACTCGGCGCCCCAACCAGATATGTCACACCAACCTGCCCCGCAGGAGAGCTTGGGCAATCCCGAACTAAGCCCGGACGAGATCGTACTGGAATTGCAAAAGAGGCTACCTGAATGGGCCAACGAACTTGTTAACAGTGAACGCTATGAAAACCCGGACGACCCGCACCGGGACCAGTTTGCCGAAAACCCCAACGCTACAGAAATGCATTCCAAATGGCATCAGTGGGGCATCATACGACACACCCTAATGACTGGTAAATATCTTGACGACATCGTCCCAGGCCTCCTTGAGTCCGAGGAGTGGTTTGGCCCCGATACCGGAGGTAGCAAACTAGGTCTGGCCGATGAATCTATAGACAGCATGTCCAAGTGGGACTTGCTGAGGATTGCCGCCCCTACCCACGACTACGGTAAGTTCGCCAAGCGACAATACAGAGGCGATGACGCTGACGGCAACCCCATGTTTACTTTTGCTGGTCACGAGGCCGAGTCTGGTAACATTGTCCGGGCCTGGAAGGATCGCTTTGCCAAATTTGGCATGACAGAAGACCAAATAGAGTACGTGGCCCAGTGCGCCCAACTGCACTACGAGCTTGGCAAGCTACGTGACAAAGCCAAGGACAGCGAGCTTGGCTACACCATCGCCTTTACAGAGTCCGAGGAATTCGAGGACATGGCACAGGAAATCGCCAGCCTGTACCCAGATATGGTACGCGAAATGGGTATTTTCTTTGTCGCTGACAGCTTGGCAAAAAACGACCTGCACCAGACCATCCGCGCCCAAACCGACGAAGAGATCGAACAAGCACGAGCCGAAATACAGCAAGATATTGCCAACAGAAACTTGGCACCACACCTGCTAGTGGCCGGCATGCAGCAAGGTATCAACATGGCCGCTGGCCGAAAGTTTCTAAAAATAGCAGCTTAGTCATCCGTGAACTGCCAGCCCAATCGTTCCATTAAGTAACGCTCGTGCATATTCATTTTTGCTTCGGCTTGCGTACGATGCGTTTCAGAGCTGGGGTAGGATTCTTGTATTGCTGTTCTTAGAATATCTTCGCTATTCTGCGTGTATAAATGCGTCTTGCCCACAATGACCGTTATGGCTGGGTCATATCTGCTGCTGTCTTTGACTGCCTTCAGCTGGACAAGTTTGCGCTCTGACTGATCCATAAAATCAACGGTACTAACGGCAATATCCCAAGCCGTGCTAGCGCGCTTGAAGTCGTGTGGGTCGTCTTCGCGGGGCAGGCTGGGCCAGGCCGATTGAAGCATCCCGCGATGCCGTACATTGAACCGTGCGTTCAGTAAGTGCACGCTTGCCTCAAATTGCACACCACGCACCTCTGCCCCCTCGGTCAGATACGGTGCAGGGTCTACCATGGTATGAGCAAGGTACAGAAACCGATTGTACAGATCTATTTCGTCTGCCAGATTGAGCGCATCTCCTATCAAAGTCTTTTTGTACTTTGATGCATACGCCTCGTACAGAGATGTCCGGTATAGATAAGACAACTCTTCGGGCGACGCCTTTTCCCAGTCATCAGAGTCTAAGCCGTGGAATTCTTCAAAAGCCTGATCTACAAGTCCCAGCGCTTCTTCACTGGGCGTGTCGGGGTGCAAAGCTAGGTCAAGATAAGCGCCGCTACAAACCATACCCACATAGCGATCACTTATATCCTGTCGCATGCCCCCAATCAGTCTTTGCAATTCAGTGCGAGGCGGGGTGGTTTGGGCAAATTGCAAGTATGTCTCGACAGCTGTTGCCGCTATCTTTTCTCCGTTTTCCTTACCTCCATTACGCTCGGGCCACATAGAAATTAATAATGCCTGATATCCTTCCGGATGCAAGCATGAGCAAAAAGAGCATTACAATAACGGATTTGAAACGCTGGGATCTTTAGTAGATGCAGCGCAGGATGACAACTCAGAGCGGCTAGCTCCTGCGGTTAGCCGCGAAGTCGGCTCAAAAGCCCTCAAGCTAGCAGCCTATCTGGACGATATCGTAACTGCTCTGCCCCGTCGTTAACTGCTTACAGGCCGGTCATGGCCGGTTGAAAGCAGAGCGAAAGGTAGATAGGTGCAGACTCTTTCTGTAAACTACCAAGAGAGCTTTCGCCAATGAATAGATACAAAACACACATACAGAAAATCAAACTAGGGCGCTTTAGGCAGCGGCTGGCCATTATTACCGTTGTTTCCTTCATGGCTATAGGCAGCTACTTCCTCATTCAAGCCCAAGCTGCCGCTGGATATATTTATATCTCGCCGACCACGGGCACCAGGAATGTGGGCGAGACATTTTCTGTGCAGGTACGGGTCAGGTCAACCAGCGCTATTAACGCCGCCTTTGTAGATATGAACTATAACGGTGTGGGTTTGCAGGTGCTGAGCATCCAGCGTGGCACCGACTTTCCCAACCAAAACGCCGCAACACAACATACACCCAGCACTACCGGCACGGGCACTATCAAAATGCAAAGCACCCGAAACGTCTCGACGGCAGGTGATTTTCACTACGCAACTATTACTTTCAGAGCAAGAAGGACGGGCACATTTGGTATTACACCCTTAGCGAGTTGCTATATGGTCAATTATCCCAACAACAGTATCTCCTTTACCACCGGCCGGGGTGACTACACCTTTGTTACACCGCCCGCACCAGCCCCGCCACCCCCCGCACCGACGCCCTCGCCAGCACCAACGCCCGCACCCGCTCCAGCACCAAAACCTTCCCCCGCCCCCTCTCCCACACCCCGTCCCTCCTCATCACGACCAGCGCCTTCCACAACGCCCACGGCTACGGTGCCCCAGACCGAGTCAGCCCCCTCGGCCTCTAACCTCAAAATATCCAACTTCTCCATCACGGAGGTTGGATATCGTTCGGCCGTCCTCAACTGGGAGACCAACAAGCCAGCCAGCGGCAAGGTCAACTATGGATACACCGACAAGAATATGCCGTACGATGTTGTCGATCAGGCCAAAACGACTACCCACCGGTTAGTCGTGCAGGGCGATGTCATTCGTGCCGGCACGGAATATGCCGTGCGTATCACCAGCGACGACGGTGCCGGACCAGTTACACTGGATGGTAAGTTCTCTACCAAAGGCATAAGTATTCGTGTCAAAGTAGTCGACACTCAAGGTCAGCCAGTTCTGGGAGCCAGCGTTCAGACCGATACAGTCGATGCATCTACCGACGACGCGGGCATTGCTCAGTTGATCGTCCCCGAAGGCGCAGTGTCTATCAGGGCCACAAAAGACGACCTGACCACCGACATATCGGCAGAGATCGCCCTTCCTGGCGCCGAAGAAGCTGCGCCCCAACTGGTTACCATCGACCTCAAACCAGCCTCTGAGTCAAAGTCCAGCGCATCAGGAGACAAAAAGCTAAACCCATGGAAGATAGTCCTGCCAATCCTGCTGTTTGGCGGTGTTGGCGCAGCAGCGCTAGTGATCTTCCGGCGTAGAAGTAGGCGGCGAATCTTGCCCTCACCCTCCTATCCCACCGCCCCCACGCCCCACTCGTCTGCATCGCCCGCGCACACTCCCACATTGCCCGAACTGGTCCGCCAAGACTTGGACGCCAAGTATCACAAGTCCGATCAGCCCAAACCAGATGAGCCCGAAGACATGTTCAGCCCCGCGCACTACGCAAGCCCGCCGCCAATTGTGCAGCCCACACCTCCCGTCGAGCACCACACTCCACCCACCGAACCCAAGCCGGAACCAAAACCAGCCGAACACCACAAGGCGCCCGAAGCCGAGCCGGCAAAACCCCACCCAGAAGAGCACCCTAAAAAACCTCATAAAGATGCCGAGGTAGACCCCGGCGACGATCACAGCCTGCGCATCTTCCACGACAAATAATTCTCTGACGGGAAAGTCCTCTACAAGCTCCTAGGAGTTGCATATCCGAGAACAAATAGCGGCAGTATGCCAAAGTCAGACTTCAAGCAGGTAGGCTCGGACAGAGTCTATGTATGCGTCGAAGGGCATGCTGGAAATGTCAAAGAATGGATACCCGCGCTTGTCGGCTTCTGACTTCAGGCGCGCGCACTCTTCAACCTGCTTGGCCACCCACTTCCGAACACCGGTTTCGTCGCCCTCTTTTTTCAGCCATTCGTTTATCCAGTCATGGGGATTTTCTTTAGCATGAGCAATAACCGAGTCTGCATGCGACGGATTTGTGTAACCAACAAAGGCCGCCCGAATCTGGAAACCTGACAGCTTGAAGTCAGCCACCCACTCAGGCGTAAACAACGAACCCTCAAACGCCACAGACTCTTTGTTACGACGATAGTAATCAAACATACCCACAACCGCCTGAAGCGTCAGCTCTGATTCCTTACCACTGTTGGCAAAAGGTTTCCGTTCGCCCCCACCCGTGAACGAAGCTTTATGCTCTGCGCTGCCAGTGAACTCGATGTCCCGCAACATCTGGTGTGGCTGGCCCGTTAAGACGTTTCGCAGCCCATGCTCTACGGCATCAGCAGCGACAAACTGGATTTTTCTTTTAGCTATCAAGCCAGTCATGATAGTGGTCTTTGCAGTCCGCGGGGGTCCACCAAGTAGATAGAGCGTATTCATGCGCTCACTATAGCAAAAACTCCTCCACTATTCGGCCGATTAACGTGACAAGTCCGGGTGGTTGACTTTTTATAGTACCTTGTATAACATAGTACCGTATGAATGAAACTACCGACCTCACCAGTCAAACGGACAGCCAAATGCGCAAAGGCATGTTGGTCTACTGTGTGCTCCTGCTTTGCAAAGACGGCAAGGTGTACAGTTCTGATATCATCAAAGCCCTTCGCCAGGCAGAACTTATCGTAGTAGAAGGCACCCTCTACCCCCTGCTCAATCGGCTAGCGCGCGAGGAGTTGCTGGGCTACGAATGGCAAGAGTCCGAACAAGGCCCGCCGCGCAAATACTATTGGCTGACCAACAAAGGCCACGACATGCTGAAGGAACTCAAACAATCGTATAAAAGCCTGATAACTTCAATAAACAAACTGGAGAAAGGATTCCTATGAACGAAATAACCAAAATTCATCTAGGTCGCACGGCATTTACCATTGCCATAGACGCACACAAGCAACTGCGGCACTACCTAGACGCCATCAAAAGACATGTAGGCCCAAAGCACGAAGAGGTGCTAGAAGAAGTCGAGCTGCGCATGGCAGAACTGCTAACCGAACGAGGTGTCACCGCCGACAAAGTGGTCGTAGCCAAAGACGTAGAGTTTTTAAAAGAGCAGCTGGGCAGCCCGAGCGATTTCGAGGACGACGACGAAAAGCCTTCCAAAAAGCACCAGGCCGAGGACTATCCATCGCGCCGCTTGTTGCGCGATCCGCGCGACCAAATCTTGGGCGGAGTAGCGTCGGGCCTGGGCACATACTTTGGTATCGATGCCTGGATTTTCCGCGCCGCATTCGCTGCACTGACTTTTGCCGGTGGTAGCGGGTTCATGATTTATGCCCTGCTCTGGTTGCTTGTCCCAAAGGCAAAGACCAATAGCGACTTCTTGCAGATGAAGGGCAAGCCCGTAACTATCGAAGCCCTGACCGACTATGTGTCCAGCCAAGACTTCGAGCACGACGCCAAACAAGCTGGTAATCGAATAGGCCAGGCCTTGTCCGAAATGTTTCGGGCTTTGGTCAAATTGGCGCGATACGCCATTGGTACCTTCCTGACCGTTATATCCTTGATTGCGATTATCTGGACTATAGGTGCCGGTACATATGTACTGACCAGCCCAGAACGGTTGTTGAGTGCGGGTCGTATCTTTCCAATTGGTGCCGGAGAAACAGCTCTAGTGATATTGGTCATGGCCGTAGCGCTCAGCGCCTTGGTGCTGTTGCTGGGATCTGGCGTGGCTTTCTTGCGCAAAAAGTGGCCCCTACCCCTCTGGGTTTCGGCTGCGCTGGGGACTGTCTTTATCGTCGGCGCTGCGGTGAGCGTCGGACTGGGCGCCAAGTTTGGCCCTCGCATTCATGACCGATATGAGGCGGCCCACAAAACCGTAACTCGCCAGGTAGGTGACTTTCAGACACTAGAAGTCAGTGGTGACCAGGCGGCCGTTTACTACGAATATGCCGCCACCCCCTCAGTAGATATCCGCGTTATCGGTGAGGCAAAAGAAGACTCGGTCAAAACAGACCTGCAGAACAGTACACTGTCCGTAAATGTCTCTGATATCCGAAGCAAAGGCTGCGACTGGTTCTGTATCGATAACCAAGATGTCTCGGTCACGGTCCGGGGACCACAGCTCCAAAAGGTAACCGTGCACGAAAACGCTGCGTTTCGTTCTGAAAAAGAGTTACACCAAGAAAATCTGACCGTGGTAACAAAAAAAGACGCCAACCTGTTTCTGTCTCATGTACACGCCAAGCACGTGCTGCTGAATACAGAAGGCTCCCCGCAAGACCCCAGCCCAACGCCAGACACCCGCACACTAAGTATCACAGGCATAACCCCCGGCTTTCCCCAGGACCGTGTCTGGATGAATGGTGACGCTGGTTTTACCATCACTGCTGCGGACGAGTTTACCTTCAGCAGCCAGCAAACGTGTAATCTCTACGAGTCACTAGCGCACTTGTGGCAAATGCCCGCCAAAATTACTATCAACGCTCAGCAATTCACAGACGAAAAAACCTTACGCATGCAGCAAGACGATGACGAGCGCTCCAGCGTCAACTGCGTCACCATCCGCTAAGTAAAAAATAGTGGGGCTTCTAACGCCTGACCCTCACTAGCCTGCAGCAATCAGCAAGCCGTTTATTCTGGCCCGTGATGGGTGCAATGGTGGTGCCAGGGATAGGTTCCCAGATGGCCCGAATCTCTTTTTGCCCGCCAAAGGCCGGTGCCTTGATAAGCCCTGGATGCACACCCAGGCCTTCCCTCTGCCACTCCTCCTGCCGCTCTTTGTATGCAACTATATGCAGGCCCTTGTACCGCACGTTGTATGCATCACGCATGAGTGCGTCTAGGGTGTCAAAGAAGCCTTTTGCGTTAAATATTTCAACACAGCTTTCTGCTCCTTCAAATTGTCGCTGTACATCCAAGGAATTCTCGAGCGAACCACACCATATATACGCATCACCCGAGCTGACGGAAGACCTAAAGCTAAAGTCATTCAGCGTTATGTTAGAAGATGCGCCATCGACCTTGATAATGCCGAGGTCGGCGAGGTTAGTCGGAATGTCACTACCCGACGCGAAGTACTCGGTGATAGTCCCTTGGATTGTTTTTGTACCCTCTTCAGGGTCAGCTATGCCGCCTCTATGCTCGGTGCTCCGGTACTCATAAAGTGTGCCAATCCGAAAACTGCCATACCGGGCCAAACGTACGGCGTGCTCTTTGGTGGTATATTTATAGATCTTCACTCCCTAAATCATAACAGAGTGCTCCCAGGGAAGATTATTGACGTAATTCACATATAACAGCATAATATTGCAAGAGATATTCCCGTCTCGTCCTTTGGCAGTATTGGAGTCACCTTGAGCACCTGGACCCCACCCGAGATCCCGCGGGTAGCGACCCTGGCCACCGTGCCCGAAGACGTCGCACGCAACACGGATGTCTTCTACCGCTCCCTCGACTTCCTCATGCGGTTCGGGCAGGAAGCCCGCAACCACCTGTGGGACTTTAGGAAGCAGTGGTTTCTGAGCAAGCGGAAACGAGAGGCAGCCAGTGAGATCGGCCAGAAGATCTCTCTCTACTACCCCGACAACCTGGCGAACCTCGTCACCGCCGCCGCCCATCTGGCTGCCGCCGGCTACAAGTACGAGCTCATCAACCTCGTCCAAGAAGACGGAGCGACGCGCTACGTCCGGGCCTGGATCGACAGCGACAACCAGCTCGTCCCCTACGTCGGCATGATCAGGTACAACCTCATGTCCTGGAACGAGTTCACCATGTAGCGCAAACGGCCATCCGGAGCAACGGCATCAAGTCACTCCGGATGGCCGTACAAGCGCCAGCCCCCCGCCCTACCTCACACCGCTCCAATACTGCTCACTTATTTTCGCGAACCAAAGTATCAATAAACTCATCCAGATCCTGTCTGGATCTTAGCTCCACCAGCCTACCATCGTTTTGGGTGAGTGATCTTATTCTGCTGACATTCCGGGCCAACGGCTTGTCTAGCAAATAAATCTGCCCTAGATTTTTCAGTACATTAACAAAAGTAGACTGCCAGTGCGAGAAATCTTTATCACTCTTTTTATTTCTATAACGGTTAAATACATTTTGTTTTAGCTCAACTTTTGGCAAATTTAAAAACACAATAACATCTGAATCCGTCCAAATACTATCGGGCATCCGGTGCCCATGATAGCCATCAATAACCCATTCGTTTTCGTTTTTTAGCAACGCATGCAAAGCTTTTTTATAAGAATTTCTTAAGAAAAAATGCAAGGGATGTTCATCAAAAAGACTATCAATATCAATTTTCTTCAGATGCCCTTTTTTGCTTAACAAGTCCGCAGCATATGTCTTGCCCGAGCCCGGGTGACCAACAAATATAACCTTCACTGAACGTCCCTACTGCAGCGCACGACGCGTAGAATCCAGACGCACGTGTCCAGTGTCGCCCAAGCACACCTGACCATGCAGAGCCTTCCGGACGTCCTCGTTTGCCATAAAGACTTGGCACCTAAAGCCATACTCATCATCTGCCTGCGCGATGTATTTCCACGGTCCGCCCTGCTGGCTGTAGTACAACACCAACTTTTTGCTGCCATCTACTGCAATCACTGCTTCGGCTATGTCGTATCCAGCCGTCTCGCTTGCTCCAATAACGCCCGACTTGGTTTGGCTCTTTATGGTAACAGGACCAAAGGTAAGCTGATTAGCAACTAGGTGAGGCTGAGCGTCCAAGTAGCTCGTTATATAAGGGCTGGCGGTCACGGCGGCTTGCTTCAGTTCGTCTTTGGTAAAGCAGCTAATGGTAGCAGCTCTTTGGGTGTCCTGTATGTATAAGCACGTGGACTCGTCAGTGGAGTACGAGCTGTATTTTAGGTCCGAAGTAGACTGGGTGCTTACAAGATCGTATTCGCCAGAGGCTCGATAGTATCCGGCGTTTTCCATGGCCAGCTGAACAGCCGGGTCCAAGGTTTGTGGCAGCAAAGGCGCATCGGACGCCGCGTTAGCTTTGTAGCTAATGTGTAGCGAGGGGAAAGACTCACTATTCACCCGAAACTTATACCCATCTGGCTGCAGAGCAGCCCCAGAACCCATTTGTGCCACCCAAGAAGAGTCTGCCGCCAGGTAGTCGTACTTGCTAGTTACCCTTTTACCAATATCCACTAGGACCTCAGCGCCTAATTGGGCCGCGGTATCAGGCTGAGTAGTAGCAGGTGTTGGCTGTTGGCGGTCAAAGAACAACCAGCCCGCAAAACCAATGGCGCCAATTATGAGCAACCCAATGAGTAGCTCAACGACAGAGAAACCAGCTTGCAGTAATGATCGTCTTGCCATGTGATAAAAAGTATATCGTAGTCGCTACCACAACTAAAGCGATGCTCAATAGTTCTCTATATATTCTTTCAAGTACGCACCCAGCCCGCAGCAGTGCCGTGGATATGTCCTAGTTACACCTGCGCGTTACGAAAAACCTGGACACGCTTGTTTCGCAACGTACCTTTTTTGTATTTCGCAAGCCAGTTGTCGTTGGGCAGCAGGAATAGGCTATTCTGGTTTGGATCTGGCGGCTTAGACGATGGCGCTTTATCGTTTTTGCCCTGCTGAGTCTCATAGACAGAGCGGAAATAGTAGTGATTAAACAAACGGTTAAATTCGGTAAAGTAGATATCTGCCACCCTTTTGTTGCCCTTGATAATCAGCATGTTTTCGTCATTGGCGGTGGTCGAGGCAGTACTGAAGTTGGCCGATCCAGTGACGACAATCGGGTCGTCACCGAGTGGATCAATTAGCATGAACTTGGAATGAATGTACAGGACGTGCTGGTTGAGTTGCAGCAACTGCGTATTGACCTCTTTGGTCCATTGGTACAGCGGGTCTTTTATGTATGACCCGAACGCCTGGTAAGTATTGTTGCCAGCCGTCAGAGAGGTAAACTTTTTGGTACTGCCCGGCTGTGGCTGGTCACGTTTTTCTAGTAGCATGAAGGTTAGTTGATCTTTGGCGGTGTTGTCGGCCAGCTGCTGCTTAAAGACATCATTTACCCCAAAGGCCAGTGTGATACCGGCGTAGCTGCTGGCGCTGTCCAGCAACTGAGCGTAGGTATTCAGCATGGCGTCAGTAGTACGTGGGCTAAATAGTGGAGTAATACCAGTCTGAATGCCGTCCAGGTCATCCGCAGCAATGTCTTTCTGCAAGGCAACCACAGCTTTCTTGAAGGCCCGGTTGTGGGCAATCTTCTGTACTCGATCATCCGTGGCCTTCCCACCCGGGTCTGTGCTCAGCAGCTGCCAATAGTCTCGAAACTGGCGAGCAGTTTTCTCGTTGCGCACCCAGTGGCCCACGTTAGTCTGGCCGAACAATCCGCCCTCCGACACATTGGTAGAGCCAGTCCACACGGCAGCTGGAGTCTGCTCCGATCCCCTTAAGAGCACCATAAACTTGTTGTGTTGAATGTTGTTGGGATTGGCCTCGCGGTAAATAATGTGCTTTTTAGGTATACCGACTTTCTTGATAAGCGCCAGGTTCTCGGCCCTTGGAAAGTCCAGCTTGTTGGGTTTGGCGTCAATAATTATACGAGCTTTCACCCCTCGGTCGATAGCTTTTTTAAACGCCACTGCGATCTCTTCGTACCGGAACTCATAAAAACAGCCCAGCACCGTATCGCCCTTTTGGGCTTGCTCTATGAAGGCAACAAATGCCCGCTTGAGGTCACGGGCCAACCAGTTCAGGACCGCCTTCTTTTTGCCTGGGTCTTCTATTTTATCCGGCGTCTCATTACTGAATTGCCGGGCAAAGGCCTGGCTGCTGGCTACGCCGCGGTTAAAAAATACGTCATGCTGGTCATCCGGGCTATACAGGGGCTCAGTCTGCACCATGATTTCAATTGGCTGAGAGCTCCTGTCCAAGTTTTTGGGCTGGCTGCCATGGCGGCGTCAACTGCGAACGAGATAGAGTTGACCCCACTCACGGCGTAGACGGTGTAACCCTTGGTTGTCTTTGATTTGAATCGCATAAGCAATTTCATTGTAGAGTCTGCACCGAACAGCCGCAACAATTGTGAAAGACATATTAAAAGTCTGCTGAAACTATCATTGCCGCTCGACAACCCGCAAACACACCTATTCTTTGCTGTTTTGGGCTAAATATTTCTTTAAATCCCTGTCTGATCGGATATGGATAAAGTCAGTACCTCTTCTGTCTTTTTCTGCCAAAATATTTGGCCGTACTCTTTTAGGGAATCGCCAAATAATTTTAATGAGCTTGGGGACAATAAGAATTTCAGGGCAACTAGCCGGCAGCCCTGGACGAGACGCAAACAAATACTTTCGATTGCGCTTGGCCGCTCGCCAAAAGCAAACGCTTCTAGGCATGTCCAGAAAGACTATCGTGTCCGCTGCTGCCATTACCTCGTACGAGACACCGTCGATAATCCAAGCCTCCCGAGCGACAAGCTCGGCAACCTTTTTCTGCTCCTCTTCCTTTGACGCCCTTTGCCAGTTCTCCTTCCAGACAATTTGGTCCATCCCGAAATAGGGCAAGCCCGAAAATGCCGCCAAGCTTTTGCCCAGCGTCGACTTACCCGAGCCAGCGTTGCCCGTAACCAAAATCTTCTTCATGGCATCATCGCTCGTCTGGCTGCATAGTCTGAAACGAGCTGCATAGTCTTTTTGTTGCCGTCGTACCTAAGCAGCTCCAGGGCATCGGCAAGTGGGAGCCAGCGGAACTCGGTATGTTCCGTAGGGTCAAGTACCACTTCCATATCTACCGCTACCTCAACCGCATATACGTGGTCCTTGCCTTTCATGTTCTGTTCTGGTATTTCCCAAAAGTATTCTTCAAGCATGTCACTTATATGTATAGCTTCGCTTATGCCAGCCTCTTCCATAAGCTCTCGCTCCAACGTTTCTAGAGCAAGCTCGCCGTCCTCGATAGTACCGGTAATTGCTTGCCAAAATCCTCCGTCTTCAGGAGCACGTTTGAGCACCAAAAAATCAATTCCTGTTTCGTGTCGCCGGAACACGACACCTTGGGCTATCTCATACATCATCCCAGGAGTATACCAGAAGCAGTTTTGAGGTCGGATGAAAGTGGCGTAGACGTAATCGGAACTAAAATTATAGAATAGGTTGTTATGTTAAAACTTGAGTTCACTCCTGAGGATGAAAATGTATTTGAGCTCACGCTTGCCTTGTACGGCTACCAAAAGTGCTGGCAAGCACATGGCAGCCATGTCCAAGCCAAGCTAGAGGAGCTTACGGGCCTGAGCTTCCAGCAGCCCGAAATCACAGCCGTAGTAGTAGCGGGGTCAGTAAATAACTCGGGCATGACCGGCAAACCCATGAGGGTAGGCTCTGACTATCGAACAGATAACGAGAAGTTGGCAGTGCTCTCACACGAGCTATCCCATCGGCTACTAGGGGGTAACGGGGTGGGGGTAGACTCCGACCGCAAAGACGCAAAGTATGCCGAGCACTGCCGCATTTATCTTTTTCTTTATGACGCATGGTGCGACTTGAAGGATGAATCATTTGCAAATTCGGCCATGGAGCGTGAACTAGCAGATGCCGAATACTATGAAAAAGCCTGGAAATGGGCACTAGGCATGGATCGACAACAAAGAAGCCAAGAGCTCAAAAAGATTATTGCCAGCAAAATTTGAGCGCTGCCCTGCAGCTAACCAATGTGGCTTAATTCGCTCTGCAATACACCATGCTTGAGCGACTGAGATGTTACATATCGAATAATTTCCTCAACAGCCAGCGTTCCCATTAGCTGCTGTTCATTGCCACGAGACCCTGCAATATGTGGCGTAATCATGACATTGGATAGTTTTCGGAGGGGGCTGTCTTCAATCAATGGTTCATCAGGATCTGTTACGTCCAAAACTACTTCAATATTTTTCTGGGGCGTTATCTCGGCCAGGGCATCATAGTCCACGATTGTGCCCCGAGCGGTGTTTATAAAGAAGCTGCCACCCTGCATAAGTAGCAGCTGTTCCCGACCAATGAGATGGTGGGTTTCAGGTAGCTTTGGAGCATGAACACTGACGACATCAGACCAAGTCATTAGTTCGTTAAGCTCCATTTTCGTAACGCCTAATGCATCAGCTTCTTCGTTAGCTAGGTATGGGTCGTAAACGGCAATCTTGACGTTGTATGACTTGAGTAACCTGATGACTTCTCGACCAACATGTGAAGCACCCACCAAGCCAATATTCAGACCGTTGAAACCTCTCGGCATATCACGGAGTGTGAGAAACTTTTCTTTATCATCATTTTTATACTGTTCTGAGCCATGTCGCATATTTTTTGCCATGATCACCATCGCCGCTACGGTATATTCAGCGACTGCAACTGCGTTCGCCGCTGCTGCGGAGGTGATCTTTATATCACGATTCCAGAACTCATCGGAAACAATCTTCTTCACAGTGCCAGCGGCGTAAGCAACCATCCCAAGACTAGGCATAGCCTCCAAGAACTCTGCATCGAACTTTGGACAGCCCCAGCTTGCCAGCAAAATATCGCTGTCCGTATAGGGTTGACCTTGAGCAGGAGACCAGTCAACTACCGTACAGTGTTCTTCCAGGTCAGCTCTTGCCTGCTTATTAAAGAGAGTATCCTCCAGCCCTGGTGTCATAAGTAAGGTAACGGTTGGTTTTGTATTCATGTGCTTACTATAACAAAAAACAGAGGCAACTTACCTCTGCCATCCCGCGACAGAGGTTTCATGTTTTTGGCTGCCTCTCGACGTAAAGGCAACCGGGCTTTATAGATTTATGATACTGCTGCAATAAGTTTCGTGAATACACCGTATGGGCGACCAACGACACCCCAGGCAATGTCTATATTTTTCCTTGCCTCTTTGTTACCGATGGGGTTTTGATATGTGCCACTTTGTCGCATATAAACACACTCTTTGAACAAATGGTGGCTTATTCTATGTAGCCCAAATTTCTTAAAATCTTCATCACTTTTGCCAATAGCACCGAGGGATTCACTGATAGCCGTATACGCTGGCTCTATCTCATGTTCAATAAAAGCTCCTGAGACAGCAAGTTTACCTCCGAGCGTAATCAGAGCTCCTCTGGCCTGACTGCGACGGTTCTCTTCAGTTGCAGTATCACTATTAGGGCTCGCTCCCGAAGGAAACACTCGACCATATTCCTCAGAGTAGCCCGAGCTGCCCGGCTCGTGTAATGCTAAACGAGCAAGTGCTTCTACGCCATCTGATATCGTACAGGGCTTGAAACCGAACGTACGGTACCCCTCTTGATGGACATACTGCTGCTTCGGGAAAAGCACCGCTCGATCGGTAAGTGCCTTATCGGCAACATCAAGCTCCGCAATACTAGCTTCAGTCGGATGCTCGGTGACTTGCTCTAACGCCCCAAGGTAAGTGGTTAATGGCTCAAGGCTATAAAAAGGCTGATTAACAGTTATCACAGTGGAGATATAGTAAAACTTCTCGTTTAGATACGCAAACCCCTAGCGAGGGGTGCTGATTTGGACACAGTGGAACTATCAGGGCAAAATTATGAACTTTGCCAGTACCCCCTCAACCTGTATCAGGCTGTTTGCTATCCAAGCTTAGTCAATCGTTCGTCAACATGTTCGTTAATTGAGATTGTGTACGCAAGGATCTTGCATAGATATAAGGTCGGAGCTCTTCCGGTGACAATGCTTCAGGCACCAGCATGAAGTACTGGGGGAAATTACCAGCACTATGCTCAGTTATGAACTTCTGTTTTTTCGATTTGTTGGGTGATCCTGACGAATATCGTTCTAATTGTCAGGTAAAAAAGATTTTCGACTGGAAGAATTGTTCCTGAAAGTGCGTTGCTGCTCGGATATCCGCGTCACTCGGCACACCAGCGCCATTGGGTACCACAACAAGCTTGTCATCGTTGTCGTTGGTACGGTGGACCACGGCCACGCACGTACCTTCAAATGCCTCGACTGGTTTATCGATCCCCATAATATACACGTCTAGTTCTTCCCCGTCGCCAGATTCGGTCCCGGGTACAAAGCCATAATTTAGTTCATACACAAAGCCGTGCTTGGGATGCTCCGAATACAATGGCCGGTCCACCTCGACGGTTACTTTTTTGCCTATAAAGCCCAAGGCTTGGGCGAGATGATGAGAATGTGTCATAAGGAGATATGGTAGCAGAGAATAAAAGGTTGAGGTAGGGGCCGAGTCGGCTTGAGGCTTTCTCGGCCCCTACAGTGATGGGTTGGGGTTAGTCCTTCGGCTTCCCGATGACCGTGCAGAGGTAGTCGCGGTGAACGAGCACCTTGTCCTGCATGACCATGTTGGCCGGCGGCGTGAGACCGGAGTCTCCGAAGTCCTTGAGGCAGTAGGGGTCACGATCGGTCACGATCGAACCGCCACCTTCCGTGAACTCCCGCCACAGGTAGGCACGCGCGGCGCAGCCGCCCCGGCACTCCTCGACGTACTCACAGCCATGGCATTCCGCGATGGAATCCGGGTCGTGTCGCCGCTGGCGGAACGCCTGGAACTCCGGGGTGCGCACGATGTCGTAGAGGCTGTCAGTCAGGAGGTCTCCCACCTTGTACTGGTGGGCGTAGACGCACGGGCTGACCGGCAGCTTGCCGTCGGCGGTCATCGAGTGGATCCGGAACGACTTCGTGCCACAAGGGCAGCCACGGGACTTCGCACCGGATATAGCCGAACCAAGTGGTTCGCCCATTTCGATGATGTCGCAGTGACGGAACAGGTACTCACACGCGGCGTAGAAATCCGCCGGGCTTGGCACTAGATCCATGTGCTGCGATTCGGTCGGCTTCATGAAGTTGATCCTAATGAAGGTCTCCTGCTCGCGCGCCGCTTGGACGAGCGCCTTGAGGTGACTCTCCGACAGGTTCCAGTTCATGCCGCACATGACGATAGTGCGGTCGATGCCGAGCTCGCGACAGATGCGGATCGCATCAAGCGCCCGAGGGTAGAGAGCGGCACCGCGGTTGCGGTTGTGCTCCTCCGGGAACGGGCTGTCGAGGCTGATGTCGCAGTCGTTGAGCAACTCCACCGCGTCACGGTGATGCTTGTACATGTACTGCATGGTGATGCCGGCCGTGGTGAGACCCACGACGATGCCGGCGCCATACAGCGACTTGATGATGTGCGGCAGCACCGTGTCCTTGGCGTTCGGACCGCTGGTGTAGAGCGGCTCGTTGCCACCCAGATTGACGGTACGGACGCCGATGCTCGCCAGCTCACTGACCACACGATCGACGTGAGCCGTCGTCATGTTCAGACTGGCGGTACGGACGATGGTGGAGTAGCAGTGCGGGCACCGGTAGGGACACGCATTGCCGAGCGTCCAGCCGATGTTCTCGATCTGGGGCGGAATGCCGCCTCGGGGCGAGAGCACGACCGGCGTGCTGGTGGTATCTGTCACTGCATCTCCTCTGTCGGGTCCTACGTGAGGAACGGGTTGGGAACAGCTTCGTACCGGAGTCCGATGTCTGCATAGAGACGAGCAATTGCTTCCTCGATGCCGACGTAGAACGATTCCGCGGTGCGAATCCATTCTGCTACGAACTCACTGTCTTCGCTGGGGATTGCAGCCTCCGAGACACGACTGAGCACAGTCTCGAGAAACCGAAGATCCATAGCCTGAAGCTGGCGACACAGAGCATGCGCCCCGCGAAAAGCAACGTCAGGCAAAACCTTGGGTGCGGTGAGTGAGTCGATCACCCAGTCATAGACCGTGCTGTGAGCACGGTGCCAGGACTTGAGCATCTCATACACTCGCCGGACCGTCGGGTCCTGAACCTCATAGCTGTAGTTCTGGGCGTTCGCCGTGACGAGCAGTCCGCGTCGGCCGAGCCGTCCAGTGAACGGCGTGCCTTCGGCGGCGTACATCTCGGTGAAGATCCCCTTAGTGAAGGGCCAGCGGTTGCGCCGCAGGAACCCCAAGTTGATCTCCAGTTCGTCCAGAGTAGTGTCCGGGTCGAACAGGATCATGCCCATCTGGACGTAGACGCCGTGCGCTTCGAGGAGCTGGAGGGCTACCTCGTTGTCTTCCGGGGATGCCAACTTGCGCATCCGGCGGAGGGCGGTTGGCGCCGCGTTTTCGATGCCGACCGCAGTCGAGAACCAACCGGCTTCACTGAGTGCCCGGACAATGTCCGGAGTGAGCCGGTCGGCACGCACCTGAGTACGGAACCGAATGGTGAGCCCGCGGCCCAGGATCTCGTCCCGGAACGCTTCGGCCCACGCTTCGTCACGTGGCGGTTCGATGAAGCTGTCGTCGACGATCTTGAAGGCGCTCACACCGAACTCGCGGTGCAAGACTTCGAGTTCATCAACGATGTTCGTGATACCACGGTGACGCCAACGCAGCTTGCTGGATCCACCGGCCGCGAAGGCGAAGATGGAACAGAAGCTGCAGTGCGCCTCACAGCCGCGTGAAGTACAGACATGGACGAAGTTCCGTCGCGTAATGGCGTGCCCCACCGTGTCTCTGGACGGGAAAGGTATCTCGTCCAGATCCACGATCGGTTCCGCCCGCAGTGTCTCCATCATCTGGCCATCCTTGAGGAAGGCAATGCTCGGAATGGAACCGAGGTCGGTCCCGTTCATAAGCGCTTCCGCCAGACGGACGATGATGTGTTCGCCTTCGCCGATGACAGCGACGGTGAAACCGGCCTTCAGGAAGAACTCCGCGTGGAACGTGGGGCCGTAGCCGCCACAGATCACGGGGATATCGCCGTAGCGAGCCCGGAGGGCCTGTACGACTTGTTCAGCCTGATGCAGGTTGGACTGATAGCAGGACATCCCGACCAGGGCCGGGGGTCCATCAGCGCCGATGCGATCGACGAGTTCTTCGAGGGTGAGCGCTTCGAGCCAGCCATCAACGACAGAGACATCATGTCCGGCATGACGCAAAACGGCAGCGAGGTACCCCAGCGCCAAAGTCTCTTCGGCGGTGCGATGGGACTTGGTGAAGGGGGTTACCAGGGCGATACCGCCTGACACATAAGCCTCCAAATTCGGTTGTGAAGGTCCAAAAAAACGAGCCACCCATCTTGGATCGTTCCGGCACAGTATACAGGGGTAAGATATCATATGCAATACATATTTCGTCCATTGCGTCAAACCTATTTGTTGCGTATAATCCCGTCATTGGCTTTGTTTGTCAAGTTGGTAGCCGCACGGCTGATTGAAAACCGAGAAAAGAGGATCATGATCCCTCGTTACGTCCACGTGGAGGGCATGGATCTGGCTGGCAAGACCACCGTCGCTGCCAGCTTTGCCCGCGAGAGTTCACCCTGGGAGGTTCGCCGGAACGCCCTGGGACCCAACAACGCCATCTACCACTTCGCCGACTCGCTGCGACGTCGGGAGGCGTTCGACCCCGAAGTACTGGGCGTGATGTACGCCGCGGCCATCTTGGGAGACATCAGGGCCTTCAACAAGCCCGAGGTCAACACGATCCAGGAATCAACGATCCTGCTGCGCTCCCTCGCCATCCACCGCGTGCGTGGCACCACCGGTCTGATGAAACTGCTTGAGTCATACCTCCCTCTGCACCCGCAGTTCGACGCCTCGTTCGTTTTCACCGCGAGCGTCGAGAGCCGAAAGGCACGGCTGAACGCACGGCTTCGCGAAGCTCCCTGGAGTTCCACCGAAGACCTGCTCATCCTCACCGACCCAGACCTCTTCATGGCAATGGAGCACGAACTCATCACATTGAGCCGTGAGTGGTTCAATTCCACAGTCATCGACACGTCCAACCTGTCACCCGAGGAAGTGTTAGAGAGCGTTCGCAACGGTCTCGCCAGCTAGCCCCACGAAAGAAAGCCATACCAGCGAGCTGGGAACAAACACCCATTTTGTTCCCAGCTCGCAGAAATACCTCTGATACTATTGCTTAATAAAGAGAATACCGGACATGCAGGTGTATTTTCTTTGGGGAGCCAGGAGGGACTTGACCTGCCTGGCGAAAGAAAAATGCTTTCGCATACAGGCATTTTTGAGCACAGCTCAAAGCCAACGGCGGGAAACAGCCACAAGATCTTCCCGGTCAAGTCCCGATCACGACACTTCTAAAAACGATATAAATACTACAGCTAGCTGCAGTGAAAAAATATATGTGCAATGG
The DNA here is from genome assembly GCA_035489575.1 of Verrucomicrobiia bacterium. Lineage (NCBI taxonomy): Bacteria > Pseudomonadati > Verrucomicrobiota > Verrucomicrobiia > Verrucomicrobiia bacterium. Next base: position 69,662 of record DATHJY010000003.1, on the reverse strand, counting down.
ACAATGAGTATGTGTCTGCGAAAAAGTGATGTCGCATATAGCCCCAAAGAAATGCCTACCATAGTTATTAATGCAGCAACTACGGCCGACCTCCCAGCTAGTGGTATGTTTGATTGCGCAATTAGTAATAACGCAGATGGAATAAATAGAAGCGCTGTTATGTACGACACAAGCCAGTGCGTCCTTTTGACCCTACCCTGAGTGCTTGGAAACACGAATGTCGCTAAATGAGTTATGAGAGCAATCGTAATCAAACATGTGAAAATTGCCGACATGCCAAAAGTAGGAATGAACCAATTATAAAAGTAGAGGGCATACAAAGAAGTTTCTATTGTCACTACGATAAGAAGCAGGTTGATTTGTTTCTTTCCTGTGGCGATATGGTCACTAAGGCTTTTTGATCTATTGCGTGGCCAATGAGCTAATAAAAACGTGACCGTAGACCAATAGCCTAAAAAAGCGACCGCGGCAAACCACCTAAAAATATCGGCATGCATTTCTATTATCATAGCAAAAAAAGAACTCCGGGAAGGGAGCTCTTGTTTTGGAGGGCCATAGTAGACGCTATCGCAACTAAGATTCGCGCCTCAATAATGGTAGCGGCAGGAGGAGACTCTTATTTCTTCGTCGGCAACGATATACACTAGACGATGCTCATCATTGATTCTGCGGGACCATGCACCTGACAGATCGCCTTTCAACGGTTCGGGTTTGCCAATCCCAGCCAACGGGTCTCGCTGACAATCTTTTAGTAGTTGGTTAAGCTTTTTTAGCAGCTGTTTATCGTGCCCTTGCCAATAAAGGTAGTCTTCCCAGGCTTGAGCTGTGAAAGTAAGTCTTCGGCTCATCGGCTATTCCTCGATGAGTTCGTGAGCCTCGACAGTGCCTGCACGGGCGCTCTCCACTGATTTTAGCAAGCGACGGGCATTGGCTGGACTGCGCAGTAGGTAGTCAGTTTCTGAGTAGGAGTTAAAAGTGTTGAGAGGTATCACAACGACGGAAACATTATCCCCGCGTGTTACCACTAACGGCTCTTGATCTTGGTCGACTTCGTCAACATAGCGCTTTATGTCTTTCCGAAACTTCGAGATGGATGCTATTTTCATTGTACAACTCCTTGTACGCAATATTGTACACACACTATTCACGTACGTCAACCCGGGGGACATGAGAAGCGATGTATAATCAGTCTATGACTGTAAGTAAACAATCGAGTGGCTTTGAATATAAGAACAAGAAAAACGAATCACCTTTTGAGACCTTCTTGAGATATACAAACCAAAAAGAAATGTCAGCCAAGCAACTCTCTAACGTTTTGCAAGCCCTTGGTAGTGAATCTAATATCTTAGACCTCGGCGCGGGCAATGGTGAATATCTTAGTCTTGCGTTATCTCGGATGGAGAATGTGGAAGATATTCGCCTCACTCTGGTTGAACCAAGCACCGACCTAGTCAGACAACTAAAAGGCCGATTTGATGTCATTCTTCCAGGAGCTAACGTGACGATTGCTCCTTCTGATCTCGATAACTTCTCGAGCAACGAAAAGTTTGATGCAATAATCGCCGCCCATCTTTTCTACCATATTCCCCGCTCCTCATGGCCCCAGCAATTAGAAAAGATGCTGTCTCTTCTCAAACCCCAGGGGCGACTTATTATTGTTCTTCGTGATAAGGACGATGCGTACATGTTTAAAATGAAATTTAAACCACTTCTTTCTGATAAGAGCTTCTCGGCCATGACTATTGATGACGTTGTGTCCGCACTTCCAAATATTAACAAGTTAAGGATTACCCGACATGTCAGTGAGTCTGAGTTAAAGATCCCCATTGACAGTAACCCTGAAGATACGGAATCAATTGTAGAATTCTACCTCAATAAACAGTGGCCAGATATTCCAGTAGTCATCCAACAAGCTGCCCTAGGCTTCATTAGAAGTAAGCATGGCCTAATTCAACAGTTGGATTGTATTGCCGTGATAGAAAAGATCGAATCAAAATAAAGATCCGCTAGATTATTTTATCAAACAAAAAACGCCCACCGGTAGCGAAAAGATCGACGTTCTTTGTATGGAGGGCCGCCGTAGAGCTTATTGCAACCAAGTTTCAACGAAGAGCTACACCAATCGTAGTTCATTGGCAATTAGGCTTGCCGCCTCTTCAGAACTTAAGTCAGAAGTGTTGATCTTTAGAGACTCTACGTACGGAATTGAGAATTTAGACATATCCTCTGATAGCTTCGCCATTATTTCTTTATCGGTAAGTTTTTTGAATCTTTTTCTAGAATCATTATCAACTCTATCTATTAAATCTTCTACGTTTGCTGTTAACTCCACGAACAAAACCTTGCCTCTATTAGTTTCGATTATGTTAATGAAATCTCTTACATTATTGTCGTCAAAGGATCCTCCGTAAACATAAGTGAAAATCAAGTCAGTATTATTCTTTGCACAGTACTCTAGTACGTCGAATCTAATTTTATCTACTAAGTCATAACGCTTTCCAAGCTCATCCCTATATATATCTTTAACAATATCTCTGGAAAGATGATTATGAAAAAGTGGTATGCCGGTAGCTTCTGACAACTTTTCTGCAACGGTTAACTTTCCTGAAGCAGGCGGTCCATAGATAAAAATCAATTTCATAGTAAAAGTGTATCAAAAAACAGAGGCAAATTACCTCTGTTTTAAGCATAACCGAATTGGAGTGCCAGGAGGGACTTGCCCTGCCCGGCATAAGAAAATTACTTTTGCATACGGGCATTTTTGAGCACAGCTCAAAAACCAAGGGCGGGGAATGCCCACAGGGCATGCCCGTTCAAGTCCCCAGAACTGAAGTCTTTCAGTTCTTTTCTTGGCACCATATACTTTTTTGAAACCCCAGCCTATCGACGATCTCATTGAAGATTTAATCTTATTATATGCCAGATTGGTTGACCTCGGCATGGAGTATCATAACGGCAAAGTCTACCTCGCAGACTTGGAGGAGAAAGATGTTTAGGCGTATTCTGTGTTCACGTCAGATGAATAACAACCATGGGAAAAGCCGGCTCCTATCCTGGACGGCCATCATAGATATTGTCAGGATCAACTTCATACCTGCTAATAATGAAACCTGCAGCTGATGATCTGTATTTCTTTCTCTGTAACTGCGTAAACGAATCTATTCTTTTCATCTATGCGGCGCGACCAAAACCCTGCGTAGTTTTCTTTGAGAGGTTCTGGCTTGCCTAGACCATTGAACGGGTCCCTTTGCGTGTCGGCAATAAGTTTATGTAACTTTCTGAGGGTTTTTCTGTCTTGATTCATCCAAAATTGGTAGTCGTCCCACCCTTCTGGGGTAAAAGCTATAATACGAGCCATGCTATTCTTCTACTAAGTGGTGCTTTTCAGTCTTGCCCGCGTGCAGTGAGGCAATGGATTTCTCCAGATGTTTTCGGTTATCAGGGCTGCTGTTTAGGTAATCGGTCTCGGCCTTAGAGTTGTATTCATCTAAAGACATTACAACAACCGTCTGGCCATCGTTGCGCGTTATAAGAAGAACGTCTTTGTCATCAATGACCTTATCAAAATAACCCTTAGTATCCTTACGAAACTTGGAGATAGATGTAACATTCATAGTACTTTATATAGTACACCTGGTAGTACTTAATGTCAAAGTGAGCGCTGCTAAAAACTAAAGTTTACTTAGCTCATACTTAACTCTGCGCAATAGTCGTTTGAATCTATCAGTAGTATCTTGACTATTATTTATGTCGTCTTTTGCACGCACTTTCCAACTTTTAATCGTTGAACCGTGTGGGAATTGCTGCCAAGTCCAATCGAGGTGCAAGTCGTGACCATCTATGTGGAACATATTCCAGAAATGTTTTTCTAAACCTTTGCCGGTTTGCACTTCGCCTTCAACAATCCTGGTTTCTGGATAGTAGTGATGTACGACAAGTGCCGTAACATGGCACTGCCCCAGGGATGGGTTGCCCCTTTCTTCTATATGTTCATAAGCCGAATCGAGTTGCCACGATGCTTCGATGGCTTGCCGTAGGTCTAGCGTATCAACTTGTGCTTTATGCATATCTAAATCATAACATTCAAAAAGCCCACTTTTACGAGTGAGCTTTTTGAATGGAGGGCCAAGTTGCCCGTAGGTGGAACACCTTCTATCGAAGTTTACCTCTATGTACGAGAGGTTGCGAAGCTTAGACGCGAAAAACACTAGTACAGCTGACCATGGGTATCGATGAAGCCGAATATGATTACCGTGTCGCCACCGTTGTAGTTGCTAGAATAGAGAAATGAAAATGGCTCTGGGTTGATGACTACAGGCATGGCTTCCGAAGCAGCACATATCGCGTATCTGGAGTCGTGGTTTGGGGTGTCTTTCGACCAACCCTCTGATGCTAGCGGGGCGTACGGGGCGGTTCATTTTGGCCAGCGGGACGGCGAGCGCGTAGTAGTAAAGTTGCTGCGCGATAAAGACAGAGGGCGGCATCACTCATGGCATGAAGCCATGATGCTCGACGAACTCGACAGCGCAGCGTGCGAGCCGCCTCTGCATGTGCCACAGTTCATCGAAACCGACACGGACGATGACGGTACGGGTTTTGTGGTATCGACTTATGTGGAGGGCGATGTGGTTACCGCGGATCAGCTGAACCGCTACTACCAGCTTGATCCAGTGGCGCAGCAAGAGCTCGGTACCAAAATCGGTAGCTTTGTCGCGTGGTTGGCTCAAACAATCACCCCAGGCAAGTTTTTCGAGCTCGTCGGTGACGAGCCTTTGCTATTTGCTGACAGAACAGAGAGGCTTTACCGATTGAGTATGAACGCCGATTTTTTGCAGCAAATGGGCGTCCCTAGGCTCGCTGGCATCGTGGAAGATCTGACCCAAGAACACTTGGCCTATTTTCCTGACGGCGTGGAACCTCGACCGATTATTGGTCATAGCGATCTGCGTCCGAACAATTTAACTTTTACCACTAGCGGCTCCGTCGATCAGCCGTGCTACGTGCCTGTCGGCGTCATCGACTTTGGGGCTACCCAGCCGAGCAGTCCAGAGCGAGAGCTCCGACATCTGGCGGCGCTAGGTTTGGGAGAAGCCGTTAAGAGCGCTGCGACAGCATATCACGAACAAACGGGCAGCGAAGTAGACCTGGAGCTCATTAATTTTTGGGCGCGTGTCCAGACCGCTACTATTTTGGGTTGGTCTGCTGCGCTTGGTATCCGCCTAGAAACCGGTACTACTCACGTGCTAGAAATGATGCGTACCTGGTATCCGGATCTGCCTATGAACGAGCTCAGATGTCTCCCTGGCGCATTTTTCCTGCAGCAAGCCGGCATGATCTTGAACAGAAACGGCAAGCCGGAAAGCCTGGAGGTTCCTGCGGAGAGTCGACCAGTTTAGAGTGTTTTGGAGCGCCGAGCCCTCAGTGGGACTCGCTACTTCAAGCATTTTTGTGTGAGGCCAAGCATGGAAAATTCGGACAGCCACCGGGCTGTCCTCACCCTCCCGGGTTCAAGTCTCTCGATAATCAACCAGATAAAAAGACCTACGCTTCGGTAGGTCTTTTTATCTGGAGGGCCAGGAGGGACTTGAACCCTCGACACCCTGCTTAAGAGGCAGGTGCTCTAACCAGCTGAGCTACTGGCCCACGTTTGCTTAAACTCCGCTATATTAACAGATTACATCTGTTACATCAAGGCCGCCTTAGCAAAATGGTCGTGCCTCAGAAGGTATACTACAGCTATGGGAACAGAAGCTGGTTCTTGGGAAAAACATATAATCACGCCAGACGAAAAAACAGCATATTTTTCAATCGGCGCGGCCCTACTGGCCATGAAAACGAAGATCGTCTAGGGGTGTGGCCAGAGCAGAATAGCCTGAACGCATGTATCGCAGACGGACACTGGGGAGACGGGGCCGCACAGCACATTGTTGATTTTTGGGCACAGAAGAAAACCCACATGCCAGAAGCGAAGCCGTGACAAAGGTAACACGCCTCCAGACAGCTCTATTCGAACGCTATGGAAGCGAACAAGCAGACACCCCGACAGACCTCACCCCCGAAGCTGCATTTATCGCAGTCGCGGTAGCCAACAGTCAGCTTTCAGTCACAAGCTATGGCGACTGCAGCCTATTGGTGGTGAATGATGGCCGCATTCGATTCCAGTTGCCAAAGGAGGCAACGTGGCTTGGCGCTTTCTCTCATGCGGGCCTAGGTAATAGAAAAGCCGTAAACGAAGCACTGATCTTTAAAAAGGTGCCATTATTACCTGACGACTATATTGCGCTATTTACTGACGGGCTGGATGAGTGGGAACATGACGAAAAGTCCAGCGTGCAGCCCGAGGAAATTGCTGCTTTATTCGACGGTAGCCCGGCTGCCAACGTCGTGAAGTCACTGGGATACTTGGCCTTTTCCCACAATGCCCAGGACGATGTGAGCGTCCTGGTACACAAGGCCTAGTTACCCACTTAGCTATCTCTGATCACATAATTGTTGTGAAAAAATACAAAATATGTTATAAAACTAAAAATGATAGAGGTTTGTGAAGATCAGTCCCCCGATCCTTTTGCTGCTACCGAAAAACTACAGCCAATTCCTGAGGTGGTGGAGTTACTAAGTCAGCGCATACAGGACAGCCCCGACAACAGGATAACCTTTGCCGAGTTTACAGACGTTTCACTGTATTCCGAGCATGGGTATTACTCCTCGGGACGAGTAGATATAGGCCCTGGGGCGGACTTTACTACATGCCCCGAGATGCACGAGGCGTTTGGGTTCAGCGTAGCCAACGCAGTTCATAAGACATGGGAGGCCAGTGGCCGGCCTGAACCATTCGACATCATAGAGATGGGTGCCGGCAACGGTAAGCTAGCCAAAGATATACTAACCAAGCTTGAACAGGCTTATCCCATGCTCTACGAGCGCACCCGCTATACAATAATAGAGCGATCACCGGGCCTTATAGCAAGACAGCAACAATCACTCCAGGATATGCCCGTACGGTGGGTCAATGCCTCGGCAGATGCCCTGCCTTTTCATGTAGATAACGCTTTTTTCCTTTCCAATGAACTGCCCGATGCTTTTCCAGCACATCGCGTTATTCGTCGCGGAGATATTTTACTAGAAATATATGTCTCCCAGAATGACGAAGGAGAATTTATACAGGTCGAAGGAGAGCTTTCGCTTGCCGTAGCTGGCACCGTTAGCATAGACGACGTTCCCGATGGCGCCGAATTCACCACACGCCCCATGGTAGCTCGCTGGCAAAAGAGCCTTAGCAGCGTCATGAAGAGTGGACACGTACTCACCATAGATTACGGTATTGAAGATGGGGTCGCAGACCCTGCCAAGTATGCTCCCCGGATATATCCGATCAGTAAGAATGGCATTGAAAACGCCTATCTATTCCCAGGGGCCGTGGATATCACAGTATCGCTGGACTTTGAGCATATGAAGCGTGCTGGCGAACAAGCAGGCCTTCGGGAGTTATATCGTGGCAGCCAGGCTGAATTCTTGAAACTACACGGTTTTGACGAGGAGGCAGAACGCCTGACCAAAGCCGACGAAAACCTTGCGCTAGACATAAAAGAAAAAAGGATGAGAAAGCATCAACTAAGAAGGTTGACCAGACTTGCCTCGTTTATGGTTTCCTTACAGCAAAAGACCTAGGGTTCTGGGTGATTTAAGCGTGAGCTCGTTGATTTATGCGCTTTTTATGATATAAAACGGCAATGAATATAGAAACAGCCGTTATACCGGTTGCCGGAGCCGGGTCCCGTGAATTTCCCGTTACTACAGCCATAGAAAAGTGCATGATGCCTGTCTATGCTGGTCCAGAGAGTCGACCGCTTGTGGACTACATGGTAGAAGACTGCGTCCTGGCTGGGCTCAGCCGGGTTATCTTTGTGACAAGCGAACGCGGAGAACAGCAGCTCAGGGATTACTTTGGGCAAGACATCTCACCCACTATTCGCCAACAGCTCCTGCGAGTTGGCAAAACTGACAAAATAGATCAAGAGATTGAACGCCGCCGTGCTTACGGCATCGAGTTCGAATACGTTATTCAACCCCCAGACAACTACGGAACAGCCATCCCGCCGTTCCTAGCCCGAGAGCGCCTGCAGGGCGAGAAGCACTTTGCCCTCATGGGCGGTGACGATTTTGTCTACCACCAGAACGGCACCTCGGAACTGAGCCTAGCCATTGCTGACTGGAAAGAAAAAGGCACCGAACATGCCATTATGGGCTTGCCCGTTGACCGCGAACAGGCCACAAAATACGGCAATCTGTTGGTAGACCAGTATGGCAACCTGGGCGCCTTTGATGAAAAACCACCACTAGAACGCATAGCAGAGCACCCGGTTGCCAACATCAGCCGTTACTTGCTTAGCGGCTCTATCTGGGAGCATATAGATGCAGAGATGCAGCGCAACCGTGGCCTTGCCGAGCACTACGTGACATTTGCCATTCAGTCCGCTCTGGCTGCCGACCAAAGCTTCTATGTCCACCGAGTACTGGGCAAATATCTAGATGGCGGTAGCTTCGAAGGTCTACTAGAGGCCAGCAATTACATCACTACCCACCCTCGGTTCGCCGAATGGCCCACACCCGAACTTATAACCGCTTCGGTTTCTTAAGCTCCCTGCAAATCGGTACAATAACCCTATGCACGCCAAGCAGCTTGTCTGGCAGATCGTTACCCTCGGCACGCCCCAGGGGCGGGTGCTGGCATGGCTTGCAGCAACTACCATTGTCTTCATTGTGCCCTTTTCCTGGCTATCCAACCTGTCTTTGTGGCAAAGGCTCGGCTTTGACTGGGCGCCCTCTATTGGCCTAACCCGTGCCTACTGGCTGCTTATCCATGGCCATCCGGCTGCTGCTCTAGACCGCAATTTCTTGATTGTCCCCGTGTGTGTTGTGGGCCTGGTTGTCATAGCGGGGGACATTTATCGTATAAAGCAGTCGACAATACTAGGCAAAAAATCATACACTAACGATATACAGACATAACAAGGAGAGCCAGTCATGGCACAAACAACAAAAAAACCACAAGGCGAACAACGAGAGTTTCTGGTAGCACTACTACTGTCTATTTTGGTGGGTCAGCTGGGAATTGACCGTTTTTACATGGGCTATATCGGCCTAGGCATCCTCAAGCTTCTGACCTTTGGAGGCTGCGGTGTTTGGTGGCTTATAGACGTCATCTTGATCGCCACCAAAAACCTGCAAGACGCCGACGGTCGCCCGCTAAAAAGCTAGGTCTTTCTTTTCCAGATCTGAAAGCGAAAGGTAATACCACTCTCTATTTGGGGCTGGCTTTCTTCTGCCAGTTCAAATGTATCTTTAAATTCTGGGAAGAATTTAGTGCATCCAAAGTCGCCCTCTATTTGGGTCAGATACAGCTCGTCCGCCGCATCTAAAGTCTGTTCAAAAATGCTAGCACCGCCGAGTACCCAGAAGTTCTCAGGAGGGTTTTGCAACAATGTCGCAAGGTCTTTTACTTTTTCAAAGCCAGGACGCAAGGTGGGCGCCAGCGCCAACACCAAATTCCGCCTGCCAGGCATAGGCCGGGTCAGTTCGTTATACATGACCTCACCCATGAGTACCGTGCCGCCCCTGGACTTCCGGCGATAATACCGGATATCAGTCGGGAGCTTACCTTGCCAGGGAATGCCATGATCATCAGCTATGCCTTGTTTTTCATCCATTACTGCAATACACCTGATCATGTTGGCTGTTCCTTTTTTATGTAGGGTCTGACGTAGTTTAGCAAAAAGAACGAACCACTTATAAGCAATAAAGGTTCAGGACGTTTCAGTAATTTTTTATAGGCCTGGATTGGGTCATGTATAATTTCCCAGTTTTCAAAGCCGAGCTCTTCACACTGCTCTGCTATTTTTAGTGGGTCTATAGACGTCTTACCCATGCTGTCTTGGGCAAAGCTAGTAATGATAAGGTGCGAACAATACGGCACCAAGGCCTGCAAGCTGTCTCGCACCTTGGCCTGCTTGGTGCGCACAAAGCTAACCATACAGGCCAGGGGAGCATCTGGGTAAGCATGCGCAACACTCTTCATAAGCATCTGGAACTTCTGCGGATTGTGGGCGCCATCCATAATAAGCGTATGACCCGCTAGTTCCTGTTGTTCCATTCGCGCAGGGATGTAAGCATGCGTCGACTTTTCCAGCCCAGCCTCACCCAGCGCCTTGAAGTTATCTCGCGTCGTTAAGTACTCAACTACAGAGTAGGCCAAGTACCAATTGCGCCGCTGAAACAGCGGCAGGTTCTCGGGTAGTTCTGTGTCCTTGAGTGGCCATACTTCGTGCAGCTCGGCTTGCTGCTGCCGGGACGCCTCGCGCAGCACCCCCATCACCTCGTCGTTCTGCTCGTATGAAAAGACAGCGGTGTGCGGCTGGATAATGCCGGCCTTCTGAGCCGCAATAGCTTCCAGGGTTTTGCCCAAGGTAGAGGTGTGATCGTAGTCTATGTCGGTAATAACGCATACCTTATCCTGCCGATGCATCACGTTAGTGCCATCCAGCAAGCCGCCCAGACCAACCTCTATCACGGCATAGTCTACCTTTGACTGGCTAAACTGCCAGAAGGCAAATGCTACCAGTGTCTCAAAATAGGTGGGCTTGATGTCACTTTTCTCCACCTTCTCTATAAATTTTCCGAAACTGCTACAAAATCGCGATTCGCTAAGGGGCTTGTTGTTTATTTGTACACGCTCATTAATCTCATCTACATGGGGACCGTCAGCCCCACCTTGAATCCTGCCTGGCGTAGTAGCGACGCTACGTAGTAAGCTGTCGAGGTTTTTCCAGAGGTACCAGCTATATGTATAGCCTTGTAACTATCCTGGGGATTGCCCAAATAGTCCATAAGCTGACGCATGCGATCTAGTGTATAAGCGTGCCCGCTGGGCCATGCCTGAGGCAACCGCTGATTCAAATAGGCATGTACGCTGGCAAAATTCTCGAACACTTGCATGCATGCTATTGTACTCCAACAAAAAAAGCTTCCTGACGGGAGCCTCTTATTCTATAAAAATCGGGATGTGGCAGCGAGAGCGTGTGGGTACACGGAGCTCTCGCTGCCACATCAAGTTCAACTCTATGCGCTAATTTTTTCAAGCCTGTACGTCCAGCCGGGTTGCCACTGCCAAGACGCAGCAACAATTTCCTCTAGGGTTTTGCCGTCCACCCATCTCTCCAGGCCATATTGGGTAGCCCGCGACCCAACAACCATGACTCGCTTACCATCGTATTTGGCCAGCACCTCTTCCAGGAAAGTCTTCATATATTCGGCACACTGCTCGTAGCTTTCGCCGTGGGGGAATGGTCGGGTTACGCGTTTGGGTCGCTCGGCTTCTATTTCAGAACTGGGCCGATGCTCGTAGTCACCGTAGTCACATTCACGAAGTCGACGGTCTTGAAATATCGGAAACTTATCGCCAAAAGCCAGCTCGGCTGTCTTATAAGACCGCTGCAAGTCAGAGCAAAAGATGGCGTCAAAATGTTCGCCAGCGCGGCGTTCGCCCAATTGCTTGGCTTTTTCTATGCCTATGTTGGACAAAGCAACATCAAAATGCCCAGAGGCAATCTTTTTTTCGTTATCAAGCGTAGTGGCATGGGACTCAAATATAATATCGATCATGCCGGTCATTATACCAAGTAAATGGCCTAATGAACCCATCTCATATCTCCCGTCTGTTAAGTGAAAGCCTTGCTGGTGAGCGTGATTTGTCAGTTCTTGCGACAAGACGTATCCGTAGATACGTTGCGAAGCAAAACTGGCGAAGCACGCCAACAGCAAGGCTTGAGGCTGGAGGGGAGATATGAGATGGGTTCAATGATATTATGAGCGTATGCATGCCATCCGACGCTTCGCCAAAAGAAACCCCCGCTACACCCAGGCACTGCGTACCCTCAGCTGGATAACGCTAGGACTGCTGCTGGTTGCGGCAACCTTTGCTATCAGGCTCCCCAGTCGGGTCTGGCTGCCCGATGCCACCCACTTTTCAGATGACAGAAGCTTTATGTTTGGCGTACCGGTTCAGAAGCAACAAGTATTCACCAAATATGGCCGAGGACTCATGTACAGCTCTGCCCAGACGCTCGTACTCCACCGAGATGAGCCCCTTGGCCCTTGGACAATCATCGTAGCCCTTCCGGCCAGCCCACTACTCAAGGCATCGGCTTGTCCCAACATTGCCGATATCACACCATACTACCCCTCCGCGTGCACTCAAAAAGGCACCCTACAGGGCGCACCGGTGTACACCATAAGCCGGCGCATGCCATCTACGACAGACGAAAGTTTTGTGACCATTGGCAATACATTTTTGTACATCAAAGCAGCAGGTGGCAGCAGTGGGCAGAAATATTTTGATAGTTTCACAGAAGTTACGCCCGGCAGCGATCGATTATACTTGTTACCCAATGCCAGACGTGTCGAGCAAATAAACAGCCAGTCCAGAATAGACAAAGTTACCCTGAGCCAAAAAAACGCCCAGGCTTATTCCAAACTAGACTTCACGCCGGCCATACCACAATCGCTACCTCCGGGCTGGACAATTAACGAACGGCTGGGCCCACCACCTCACATGGAGATCGACGGCCTCAACGCCGACCACCCCAGCCTTATCAACTTTAGCTACCAAAAAAACCACGAACAAAGTGTCACTATGCATGTCGGGCGCCTCTCAGACTACCAGCTCATGGGGCCAAACTGTGGTCCGTCCCCCGGCAATTCCATGGGATACGTTGCCTGCCGCAAAATTGGCCCGTACTACCAGGCAGAGTTCTATAACAGGCTCAATGATTACGTCCGGTATCTCTATTATCCAGTGGGAGACAGCCTGGTGATCAGCCACATTCATGTCATGAGCAAGGACCGCCAACCACCTGCCCGTCCCACCGAGCTGATTGCCAGCCAGGATGCCATCACCCTCAGTGCCAAGCCAGTCGACAAAAACACCCTGAAGGGTGCCGGCTTTGACAAAACCTTTTACTAACCGGCTACAGCTTCATTTCTTTGAAAGCTTTTTTGAGAATATCCAGCATCTGCTGATAGTCTGCGGACTTATCGGTAGAATACAGATACAAGTCAGTGCCAATCACCTCGATACTGACCTTGAAAGACAGGCCAACCAGCTGCTCCATAAATGCTGGATGCACCAGTTCAAGACTAGCGATCCTATCCATATCAGTGGCATAGACATCGAACAGCTTATTGAACTGGGGCCATTCCAGCGTAATCTTGTGCATCCCTTGTGGGGAGAACTTGAAAAATGCAGATGACTTGTGCCGGGCGACTAGTATATTGCCGTAACTCTTGGGGAGAGTGGTATGCGCCACCGTGTAGTTTGCCATGGGATTTCGCGGTTGGTACAAGTGCCTGAAGTGATCTTTCAACTGTGCCTGCTTTTGGATAAGCGGAGTATATTCAAAAAACTGCACTATCAGGTTGTGATACAGTCCGATGACATGATGGTTCAGGTCCGACCGGCCATAGCTGGCATCGCTAAACAAAATACCGTGCAGCGGCATCAGCAGCCAGCCAAAGTCGGCGTTATAAAAGAACTTATTGGCTTTGGCAAAATCGGCGTATTTCTTGTCGATCACTGGGTCGTATTTAACAATCAGGCTGTCTCTATTTATCTGGGTAACCGAGTCCAGCATCCAGGTCTTGCCCTCTCGCTCAAAGTGCCACAATTCTTCGAACGCCGGAAAAGTACCATGCAGCAGCTTGCCAGTGGCCATATCTAGTAAATTGTCGGTTGCCGAAGCCCTGATCTCGACCGTGAAGCGATCTAGTTCATCGTCGGCATTGTCATGCACGTCAAACAGCGTCACGCTTTTTAGGTTGACGTCTCGCATCTCGTTGCGACGATTCATGTGCCACAGTGCGTTCAGCATGAGGGAAGTGTGATAATGATATCGGGGCGTCAGATAGGCCTTCATGCTGTCGGTATTAAAATCACTCCAGTCCTTCTGGAAGGCGTAAAAGATGTTGCCAGCGGTTTGCTGTATAACCTCTTCTGACCAGGTAGGATCTTTGGCCAAAGCAGCCTTTTGCTTGGACCGGGCTTTCTTGATCCTCTTCTTGCGCACCCACCGAGAGGCCACTATGCTAAAAAGTATCAATGGCAGCACAACAATTCCCACGCCACCACCGCCGCCGCCGCTGGAACCGCCACCGCCGGCTCGGGCCACAAGATCCAAGATTTCAATCATTTGATATATCATACCACCCCTGATATGGACTGACGAGTAGCCTACCCTGTAACAAAAGCTAGCAACGGGGGTGAGGGATGTTGACTTATATTATAAAAAATGCTATAATTATATAGTTTCTTCAATCGATGAGACACCCCTAGCAGCAGTTAGGAGACTGTGATGCTTGCAGTGACGCGCTCCATCCCCTTCGAGGGATGGCAGATCGCCCTGATGGTCGGCATCCCGCTCGCTTGCCTCGCGCTGGTGAGCTACGCCCATTACCAGGACTACCGTCGGAACTACGAGGCCATTCCTCGTTGGGCCGCATGGGTCATCGCCATCTTCGTGTGGTTCTTCATCGGTCTGCTGACCCCGACCGTCACGCACGATGGCCGCCTGAGCGACATCCAGGAAGACGAGCACCAAGTGCTCCTCCAGGAGTACGAGCAGAGCCACGATCTCGACTACGAGATCGACAAGGTCTACGCCTCAGGGTGGAATGGTGGCGAGTTCAGCTTCACCGCCGAGGACTGGAAGGGCGACTGCCGTGTCCAGTACCGCGTCAACGACGACGGCGTGACGAAGACGTTCTTCCAGGATGAGCCTGGTGGCATGCGCCTCCCTCTCACCTTGTTGAGCGCCATCGACGACGGCGTGAAGCCGAGCGAGTACTGTCACCGCACGTAGTGCCAAGCACTGCTATACAAGGTTCGGGCCGTTATACCTTTCTCATTCTTGTCCTCCCTTTAGGGAGACCACCAAGAACAAGAGAAAAAGGCCCACAACCAGTGCTCTTGAAGGTTTCGAGATCAGTGGTTGTTACCAGAGGGACTCGTCCAGAGGCTCCAGTTCGACACCAGCGCCACTCCTGATCAGTTCGGTGACCACAGCCCGAAGCTGCCATGCAGCCTGTATACGCCCCAGGTCTTCTGGGTGGTCCAGATCGTAGAACACGCGCCGACGAGGTTCTTCGTAATAAGTCTCGAACATTGTAGCCGTAAAATCATTAACATCGTAATCAGGTACAACGACACCCGCCTCTTTGCACGCCTGGTGCGACAACTGCCAGACCCTTTCACCCCGGGGCATATAAATCAGCGGCCACAGCAGCTCGTGGCGCCAGGCCAATCCCCCTAGGGGGTCTTCGCGGTCGGCAGGATCAATCACCACCACGCGCTCTAATCTGCCACCTTTGTCTATAAACGCGCGCATACTGCCCAGTAAGTCGATCATCGGCTGGTGCCGTTCTGCCTGTACGTCTGGGTCGTGCGGTAGACCAATGCCGGCCAGCAATATATGTGCGGCCAGGTGCCGATCCCCCTGTTGCCAAGCACGATAAGAGGGCGCATCAGCGTCACCGTGGTGCGCCACGTCCAGCCTCCACACCGTGCTGCCGGCAGGCACTTGATCCCAGCTGGCGTCGAGGGCTTGTTCTATTTCTTTGTCGTCAGTGCCGCGTAAAAGGGTATGCATACTCGAGGTCAATCATACCAGGGTATTGTAAAATTATAATCAATATGCCATAATATACTTATTCCATCTCCGGTTCACCCCCGAACTCTAGGAGCGTGAGTACATGTCCATCCTGGCAGCAGCCGCATCAACCGACTGGACGAGCGGCGAGATTAAGTGGCTCATCGGAAGTATCGCCGCCCTCGTCATCGGCCTCATCGCGTACCGCAAATCCACCGACGCCTCCGCCCTGGAGTGGTGGGCTACACTCGCTGTCATCTGTGGCGTACTGGTGACCGTCATCACGGTCGGCCAGAACAGCTATTCCGACAGCCCCGCCCAGGTCAGGAACCGTGAAGCCGAAGTGGAGCTGGTCACCGACTACGCTGTAGGCTACACCGACGTTGACGTCTCCGCTACCAACGACCAGTTCACCGCCATGGCCGGCACCTGCGACGTACGCGTGTACTACACCGTGGCTGGCGGCAAGGTCGTCGAGGCTCACATAGCAACCGACCTGACCGGCGGCCTAGGCAATGTAATCGATGACGTGGACGTCACCAATGGAATCGAGGATCTCTACGTCCAGAAAGCGTTCAGCCAGTGCAACCGCCCTGTCACCACACCCGCACCGGCAGCCTAACGGCCGCCACAACTCACAGGAATACATAGGGTCTCGGGCGCCCTCTCTGATTGGATTTCCCTCACGGGAAAACCAACAACACCAGAGAAAAAGCCCGCAGACTAGTGTCTTCGAAAAGCTTCGAAAACAGCAGCCTGTTCAGCCGCCTCAGAGATGTCTGCTCTACTTAGGGCGGGACAGTTTTACAATCCCGATAACCGGACCCACAAAGAGCAACACCATGCCGACCATTCCGGCCAAAAGGGTTAAAATATTGAGTATGGGTGACGAATCTACTCCCGCCACCCGTATTGCAAAATTGACAATAACCGCTCCGACCAACACAATAAACGGCGACAAAATCCACAAGACACCACTTCTAACGTGATGATTTAGCCCCGCAGGCGCGCCCGGAACTGGAGCCTGTTGCTGATGCATGGCGGGCAGCACCGGGGCTTGAGCCGCCGCAAAGGCTTGCTCTATAAGTGCTTCGTCCCACCCCTGCTCTCTGAGCACCTGACGAAGAGTGGCTTCTGGGACCCCTTGCTGCAAATTGTGCTGTATATAATTCGCCGCTTGTGCAAGCTGTTCATTCATTAGATATATTTATACTACAAATCAGTACTACGCGTCACCATCCATGACGGCAGAAAAGTACGTCTGGCCAGTCCGGTAGGCCACAATGTAGTTCTCCATACCATCCATCAGGGGGGTAGGCAGGTTATCCATGTGGTGCCATCCCCACCTCTTAAGTTTGTCCGGCTCCATAACTACCGGCTCGCCAGACACCCAGGTGGCCACCATACCAATATCGACATAATGCTTTTCGGGCATATAGCGCAAAACATTGGTCACGCAAAGAAAGCCAATGTCCTTGACCACCATATGGTCGCCCGCTTCCTCGCGGAATTCACGTACCACATCTTCAAAGCTTTCGCCCTGCTCCATGTGTCCACCGGGGCCAGCCCATTCACCTTCGCCATGCGAACCTTGGCGCTCGCCCAGCAAGATCATGTCGTCACGGACCACCAGTAGCCCCAAGCCCACCATAGGTCGTTCTAATTCATACTCACTCATATTTACTTATTGTTTCATAAACACTAAATAAATTCAAAATTACTTTTGATTATGTTGCTTCCTGTGGTGGCTGGGTGTGCATGCCCGCGCCCTACTATCAATATAGTTGCAGTACTGTGCGCAATAAATACACAGAGGTAGCCATGAGATCTAAGCGATGGGGCAACTCGGCGAGATGATAGGCCTCCACGCCTCGCCCCTCATGAACTTCGAAGTCTAAGTTAGGCACCACACCTTCGTATAAAGAAAAATATCTATCTACGGGGTACTCACCGGCTGGGATTTCGTAGTCTTTAATGTGCCGGAGGTCAGTCACATCACCCGGTGTTAGAGAAGTTTCTTCGTCAAACAGTTCTCGCCTCAGGCATTCCTCGACCGTTTCACCCAGCTCTAGACCCCCACCGAACATACCCAGTTTGTCTGGTTCATAGGGAGCGTCAGCGGTACGACGCTCAAAAACAAACTGCCCATCGGGCAGTTTAAGCATGACTGGGACAAATAGAGGGGAACGTTCCATGAAAAGGTTACTGTACTATTCTTTCGACAACAGAGCAAATGCTTATTAAGAACCAACCGCAAACCTCGGCACGGGCTAGGGGCTCTGCTTAGTAGCCGATTTCTAAATAATGCCGCTTCTCAATGTAGCCTCGCTTGATGATAGTCTTGAAGATATCTTGCACGTCGTCTGGTAAGTTTTTGGGGTCACACCACACCAGCTCCGAGCATTTTCCGGGCTCTTGATTGACCGGATTTTCTCCAACCTCAAGCTCTATATAAAATTCAGTATATATGTATTCACGATTCGTGCGTACAATTGCAGTGGCAAAAAAGCGTAGACGATTTTCATCAACCCTCAAGCCCAACTCTTCTTCTATTTCGCGTACAGCAGCCTGTCTTGCCGTTTCACCTTCTTCTAGGTGACCACCAGGGATACCAAGCATGCCGTCGGCCCAACCAGTATTTGCTCGACGAGGCAACAGCACTTTTCCATCTCGTACCAATAAGATATTTGTGCCGACGTGTCGGGTATGACGATCCATAAACCCTATCATAACAAAAGAAAAGACTCCCTTAGCAGCCCTTTTAAATGTATCTGAACTGGTACGCTCACTGGATAAAAGGTGGAACACCGCTTACCCTGTTTGTTCTGCCTGGTTGATGAGCTCCGACGCCAAGAGTAGTCGCAGTAGCACGCAGGCAGTTACGCTTTTTACTCAAATAGTTTTCTAGCAGTTGTTTTTACTTCTTCCACGCGTCCTGCACTCATCATACCCAACAGCTTTTTCTCAGCCGTGCTGCTGTCTACTGTAAAAAGCTTATCCGGACGGATATAGCTGGTAATTGGTAGGCCCCCGCTCTCAAAGTCAGCCTTGGTCAGCTCTATGGAAGGAACGTCAGGAAGGCGTCGACTGGTAATTTGACACAAAATAACTGTATTTAGAGAGCTGCGTGCCACTACCATAGCAGGACGCTTCTTATAACCCCTTAGGTCAGCAAACGGAAAGTTAATAAGCACCACAGTGCCTATTGCAAGCTGGCCCACGCTTTGTCCTCTTCGGGTGTATCCCATTCTTTGGCGAGTGCGGTGTAGCTAAGCATGACACCTTCATCAATATTTCCGGCTTTGATCGGACGGATCACGAGCGCGCCCTTCTCAACCACAATGTCTGCCTCGTTATACAGCCTGGTTTCTTCAAGCAGCTTCTTCGGAATGCGGATACCTTTTGAATTGCCAATTTTAATGATTGAAGCTTTCATAGTAATTACATTATATATACATTCTTAACATGGGTCAAGCTTGTGCTTGGAGCCCCGGGAGGGACTCGACCTTGCCCACCAAAAACAAAAATTTTAGATTGGTACAGCGCTTTGGCACGGGTTAGAGCTATTATTATTGATGGGGTAGTATGTATGCATGTCGTCTGACGCACAACTCACTAATAAATATTTAGACACTATTAAAGCTCAGGAAACTCCGTAGGGTGCATATACATACGGAGGAGGGGCTAGAACTGGACATTGAGCCACAGCTAAACGAGCTTATCAAAAAGCTTGAAGTTGATAGCGCATTCCGTTAAAAAAGACCTCCCAAGAAGTCCTTTTTAAGCGTAAGCGAAATGGTACCCGCGGACGGATTCGAACCGCCGACCTACTGTTCCGAAGACAGTCGCTCTATCCAGCTGAGCTACGCGGGCGTATAGCTGTACAGTATATCAGATGTCACCCCTGTTTGTAACTACAGGTCCGACACCCTGAAACCTTCTACCATGATCTTGCCAACCTCTCGAAATGTGTCCCAGTACTCTGTGAGCGTTTCAAAGGTTGCAGTGTACAGCTTATCCGTTCCGCGCTGAATGATACTTGCACAGTAGAAAGTCATAGCGTCCTTCTGCACCCCCATAATCGAGCCCCCTTTGTGCTCAAAAGTGCGATTGCGCGTCACAAGCGGCCCGCTCTCTAAGGATTGGATGCCACTAGCAGGCACAAGGGCTTCTACCGGATTCTCGATATGACGCTCTGCAATTTCTTGAAGCATGCCGGGTTCGCCCATGCAACCAGCAACCGACAGGCCGGTTATATACCCCTCGTTAAGCGGCACTCCTGCTAGGAAGTCATCTACAGACCCAACTGCTATGCGTTCGTGGCCAATCAAAACGGATAGATCTTGGTGCCAATAGTGCCACTCCTCGGGCATAAAAGTAGCAACACCAAGGTTGCCACACTTCTGTAGCCCATACCCTTCTGGCGCACGCTCCTCGTTAGACATACTACGTACCATAGTAACGACTCTGTTGCCCTTTGGCCAAAGCTTTTCTTATCCCCACAAACCCGTATACTAACCCCGGTAAGCACCCGTCATGCGTTGCATGGCAAATGCTCATTCGAAGATATAATATATACAAGCACATAGTATATGCTTCTCATTCGCACCCGTAGCTCAGCTGGATAGAGCGTTGGTTTCCGGTACCAAAGGTCGTAGGTTCAAATCCTATCGGGTGTACCAATGAAAACACCCCGCCTAGGGCGGGGCGCTTTCACTGGTACTTTTGTATCGAACCTACTTATTTTTTGCTTGCTTGTCCCGCGAGCGTGGGCAAGAATGGATACTAAGAATATGACACAAGTCGCCTTTGAAAGTATTGCAGCTGTAGCAGCCACTGGCTTGCCAGAAACACCTACCAAAGAATTACTGATTGGTTTAGACAGTCGCTATTCAGAGCCTTGGCGCCACTATCACACCGCTCAACATATAGCAGAATTATTTGCGTCACTCACTCAACACATCGAACATGTCCGAAACCCGAGGACTATTGGATGGGCAATGCTCTATCATGACGCAGTTTATGACCCCACGGCAGTCGCATCCAGAAACGAAGAACTCAGTGCGCGTCTAGCGGAGAGCGAGCTACCACGTATACTTTCCGCGCATGAAACACGTCAGGTCGCCAAATACACTCGTGCTACCGCAAGTCACAAACCCGCAAATGCAGGGGACGATGACTTTGATTTCTTTCTCGATGCCGACTTGGCAATCCTAGGTGCTACCCCAGAACGCTACCAACAGTATTCCAAGGATATAAAATTGGAATACGCACACGTTCCCGACGATGCTTACAGAGAAGCCAGGGTCGGGGTACTCCAAGGCCTAGCAAGTCGCGTTGGCCAAAGCAGTCTCTTCAGAACCACTCTATTCAAAGAAATTTACGAAGAATCTGCCCATCAAAATATTGCCCTCGAGATTCAGTCATTAAGCTAGGGTCCCCGTGCGTAAGAACGGGTAGTTTATTTGATATGATGTGACCATGCCCTTCACCTACCCTTACAAATCATGGCTGAAAGCAAAGCTAAAAAAGCTACGCCAGGGGCGAGACTACTTTATATGGCAAGACAGCTCAATGCCCAAGGATCTGCAGGGGCCTATCATAGAGATCGGTGGCCCCACCGAGCTGGGTTATTACTTCTTGGACGGATTACCCCTACAGACCAAACCAATTATCACTAACATCTCGGCCAAGCCTTTGCAGCACTCGCCAAGGGCTGCGCAGTTCGCCAAGCAGGTAGACGAAGTCATGGACGCCACAAACATGAAATATGCGGACGATTCTGTGGGAGTCTTCTTTATGGCAGCCATGTCTATTTCTAGTGACTGGTGGGTCGATCTAGATGACACCTCAAAGGAAAACGCCGCTGCGAGCTTCGAAGAAGTGTTTGATAATGCAAAATTAGAAATGGGGCAAATTGCGACAGGCATCCTAAGTCCTGATAAGGCAAAACATGCGCAACGAGTAAGAATCTACAGAGAAGTCTACCGAACACTTCGTAAAGGCGGCCTATTCTTTACAGATGGCGGCATCGAGGAAATAACCATACTCAAACTACTGGGTTTCAATGTGTGCATTCTTACAATATCAGGACCCCGATGCCCAGGGATGGCAGAACCTCGACTATGAGCTTGTCGTAATTAAACCATAGGACAAACGAGCGCATACGGCCTTAGCTCCAAGAGCCTGCAGATCACAGGGGTATTCAGAACGAAGCCCATCAGCAAAAAAGTTGACTTTAATATGAAAAAACAGTATAATATATTAACTTCGTTTCATATTCTGGCGGAGGTTATTTGACAAGTAGAAACCACAAGACGAGGGAAAAGCTCATCCTAGAGTGATCTTTTCCCTCGTCTTGTGTGTTCGGGATACACACGTAGCTGTTTGCTGCGGCGCTTCAGCCAAACGAGGAGAGAGTTCGAGTCATGACTCGCAAGAGGATTCTCCCGGTCGCTCTCGTCGCGGCCATCGTGGCAATCATTGCCCTTTCGGGCTGTGGTGGCAAGGAGGCCCACGAAACCGACCGCGGCCGCGGCGACACCACCGTCGACCACATCAACCAGGGACACATGGACCTGGCCGTAGAGATGGGTGACGGTTTCCTCGGCATCGGACACAAGTGCGTCGGGCCCACCGGCTACATCACCTCCACCAAGGGCAACGGTGGTGCGGGCGCACTCGTGACGCCGGTCTTCATGGACCCCTACTGCCTCGGCGTCTACGACAGCGACGGCACCGTCAACAACGAGACCCTGGGTGTCTACGTCTCCTACCTGGCCGCTGTCCAGGGTGGCAACACCGATCTGGCTTCGTCGTTGGCGATCCAGCTCGTCCAGAACGCGCCCAGCGACCTGACGTCGGCTGACCCGCTGCTGCGCTAACACCGCAAGCTAGCCCTGCAAGGTTGAGGTGGCGGGTAGTCACGATTTTCTGGAGTTTCCAGGTCGTGGCTACCCTGCCCCTCCCCACCCCCCGAACATCCCCTACTTGTCATATCTGCTCCATGACTGTGTGGTCATGCTGATGAGTCCAAAAGGACGAAAGCAACGAACTAACATTACTACAGAAGCTTAAGCTTTTTTTGGGTATTTGCTATTATACATGCATGCTACGTGGAGAACCCGTACCGGAACGTTCACCACTCTTCAAAGAGGTACTTATTTCTGAGGAGCAAGTCGCTGAGCGGATTGATGAACTCGCCACCAATGTTATAGAAAGATATAAAGACAAGGATCCGTTGTTTGTGTGTTTGCTGCGCGGTGGGGCTCCTTTTGCGTCTATGCTCATGTTCTCTATTGCCCGCCAGGACCCGGGCTTTCACCCAGAATTAGACTATATGACCGTCAGCACTTATGGTGAGCGACGAGAGGCAGGCTCCACCAGAATTGTCATGGACCTGGGGCCAAAAACAGTTGTAAAAGACCGTCCCGTGGTATTACTGGACGATGTATTAGACGAAGGTATAACCGCTGCCTTTACCACAACCTACCTGGCTGGCCGAGGTGCCCAAGAGACCGACCTGATTGTGCTGGTCCAAAAAGATCGTGAACGGACAGCCTTTGGCGACGCTACTTTATTTGGATTTGAGGCGCCGGGTGACTGGCTGACCGGAATGGGCATGGATGACAGACTGCTTGCCACAGAGGGCAATCGGTGGATGGCCTCTATAGCCCTGGCCAATACTGAATAAAGGGCTAACGTGATCGAACACAGAACAAAGAGTTCTGGCTTGTTTGTGTTCGATCACGTGGCCTGCTACTGCTTGAATTGGGAACTCCGATCAGAGAGAGGCTGCTTGAACACCGGGGTGTACACGCCCGTCCTTGGGTCCAGGTAACCCCATGGGCCCTTCTTGCGCGGACCACAATCCATGACAGTCAGGGTGCAGTCAGGCACCAGAATCTCGGTGACCTCACGGAAGTCAGTGAGCGACAGATGGTTGACATCACCCGCTTGGTACACATGCCGTTCGGGGCCGATCACACCGCCACCGGGTCCTACGTGGTAGCGATCTTCTGCAAAGCCACCTACGGCAACATACTCGTCGCAGGGCCACGGGTGGCTGTACGGGAGTGGTGTCCCGTTCTTGCGGGAATCCGGCGAATGCCAGACACTCAGCATCAGCATGTGTGTCCAGGGCTCTTCGTTGAGCACTACCAACTCAGCCTTATGGAAAGGCTCGTCGGGGCGCTCGGCGTCAGGGACCAGGACCCAGCTCTTGCGGGTGGTGAACACTTCCCAGGTCAGCCGGTGGGCCCACTCTGGTGCGCGTTCTTCCAACACATGTGCTGTAGCTGCATACATCTCATCGTCTAACACCAGTCCTGGTGCGACGGCGACACGTCTCATGCGGTACTCCTTCACGTCGAGTGCAGGTTGTCGTTAAACTACCACCAACCCTGCCACGAGTCAACGACCAGAAACCTGAATCCCGAAACTCATTTAACAGAGGTAGGTGAAAATGAAAGTCTACTCACCCCAACAGAGACGGCAACTTCACCCAAATCCTTATAACAGGGGTGTAGTTTCGGGATTCAGGTCCAGAATCATTGATCTAATAACTATAAAGTTGTATCGTATGCTTACTTCGACTCATCGGAGTAACACTCGACCCCTCCACCACAGAGGAGTACCCGAAATGCTGACCTGGACAACCGCCAAGAGGCGTGTTCTCAGCGAACTGCTGGACGACATCGGCGGTCGAACCACCGCCATCTACGAGACCTTGGCCCCCGAGACCCTGCCAGCCAGCGTCAACCGCGAGCAGCTGGAGCGAGAGCTAAGGCTGTGGAAGCACATCAAGTGGGGCCTGGATGCCGTTGCTATCGACAACAACGTGAGCACCAGAGATCTGGCGCCGCTCTGGGGTTGGCTCAAGCGACTCATCCTGCGCCGCATGGTGCGGGCACTGGCAATCTCCAACGAAGCGCACCACGCCTTCAAGCGTGCCAGCTACATCGAGGAGTACCCCTACCCGGACACCACCCACGACTTCATGCTCTTCCGCTACACCGAGCTCCAGAGTGAAGACGAGACGATCCCTCTGGGTGCCTACGCCAAGCGCGTCTTCGAAGATGAAGATCGGGTCAACTTGACCGCTGCCGCCAACGACCAGTCGGCGCTCCCCCGAGTCGAGACCCCCGCCGACGCCTAGCGTCGACCATAACAGAAGAGAGCCGAGGTTCAGCCGACAACCGTCGCACCAACGACGCCCTGTCCGGCTGTTCCTCGCCTCTTCTGAGTTTTTTTATAACCTGTTTTACATCAACAACATTGCTACAACAGCAACAGCGACCAGAACGACCACTACCATAAGGATAGCGACCATCATCTTGCGGTTCTTTGTGGGGGCGGCTGCCAGTGGACCTGCTGGTGGCGTCACACCACCGGGAGCTGGCACGTCAGTGATAGCTGGCTGGGCGGGAGTTGCCGGAGGGGTACCAGGAGTGACACCCGGAGCAGCACCAGCTGGTGGTACGGCATTAGGGTCGGTTGGCGCAGGGCCATTAGGGTTAACAGGGTTTGGTGCGTTTGGTTCCATGATGTAGATTACTCCTTATTTACATGCCAAAATACTTATGCCTATAGTACTCTGTTTTTACCAAAATACAAAAATCCCAGACCTTAGAGCCAATCTCGCTCTCTTGATCTCACAATCGGCCCATTTCGAGAAGTGATTCGTTCTGGGCTGCCAAAGCGTAACCGTAGTTACGGTTGGTAAGCCAGGGCGGATTGCTGCCGGAATGGACGGTTGTGAGGCGAAATGGAGATTGGCTCTAGGGTCTAGGAGGTAGGGCTGTCGGGGTTAGATTCTGGCGCTGGCAGTAGTTTTGGGGCATCCGTTATGAGTGCCTTGTGTAGTAGACCCAATACTTTTAGTGCTTGTTCGCGGCTCATTCCAACCCTAGAGACCGCCAGTGGACGACCGTCCAGGCCCTGACTCTGCATAAAGTTTATTGTTACGCCGTAAGGGGTGGTGGCTATGTGAGCCATATCGGTATAGACCACACGAGCATCAATAGGTAAAACCATTACTTGCTGTGCAGACAGTGAGTTTTCTGGGGCAGAGGTGGATGATTCTGGAGCTTCATAGCCGGCCAGTTTCCAGAGACTAGTGGCCTCGTCTTCTTTAATAGAGAAGTAGCTAATCAGGAGCAGCAGAATGTCTTCGCTTGGACAAAGTGAGCCATCCTCTATGGCCAGTAGGGTTTCCATCTCTATCTCGACGGCACCGGATACCTCAGCCAAGCTGGCTTGCAGCTTCTGGCGGCGGCTCTTCAAGTGCGTCCCAAGACGCTTATACGGAAACTTTTCGGTAGATTTGTCACTCATTCACACCTATGTTACGCCTGTTGACACGCGGTTGGCAAGCCCTACCGCCAAACGACCAAGGCGAAGGTCGTGTAGTATAGGGATATGAATATTCAGGAAAACGTGCCCCTGTCTGCTCACTCCACCATGCAACTTGGGGGACCGGCACGGTATCTTGCCGACATTGCCAGCAGAAACGACCTCACCGAAGCCTTGACCTGGGCAGCACAAAAACAGCTGCCAGTTATGATGATCGGCACCGGTAGTAACATCATCTGGGGTGACAAAGGCTTTGCCGGACTAGTGCTAGTCAATAAAATCACTGGCTTCGAAATACAGGATATAGACGCTAGCAGCAAGTATTTGATAGTGGGTGGGGGCGAAAACTGGGACTCGGTAGTAGCACGAGCCGTAGAACAGGGCCTGTCCGGCATAGAGCTCTTGTCGCGCATTCCAGGCACGGCTGGCGCTGCGCCTGTTCAGAACATAGGTGCCTATGGCGCTCAACTGTCTGATGTGCTGGTGACCCTAGAAACTTACGACCTCCAGGCCAACAAGTTTGTAACACTCATGGCCGCAGATTGCGCCTTTGGCTACCGGACTAGCCGTTTCAAGTCCGCCGATAAGGGAAGGTTCTTTATCACCGGCATTACCATACGCCTCGAGCACGGCATGGCCCAGCCTCCGTACTACCGAGACATCCAGGCCTACATAGAACAAAACAAAGTCACAGACATTACCCTTGCTAGCCTACGTGATATCGTCAGCCACATTCGTGAAAAGAAGCTGCCTGACCCCCGTATTATACCCAACACCGGATCATTCTTTCAGAATCCGATTATCAGCAAAGAGGCATACCAGACCATCGTCGAGAATCATCCCCAGATCGAAAAAGCTCCTATGGGCTGGTCGCAACCACCCCGTTGGTTTCTGGACAATGAACAAGTAAAGCTGTCTGCTGGTTGGCTGGTAGAGCAAGCTGGCTTTAAGGCTTACGAAGACAAAGAAACCGGCATGGCCACCTGGCCCTACCAAAATCTGGTACTCACCAACAAAGGAGCACATTCCACCGCCGACCTCTTAAAATTCAAGCAAAAAATCATTGACGCAGTGCAGGCAAAGTTTGGTGTGGCCCTCGTTCAGGAGCCAGAGCTCATAGGCGCATAAACGCTTAGTCACCTCTGTAGGTAATATTGACAAATTGCATTAAAAGGTGTATAATGCTATAGCTTTAGTGGTGTTTTAACTACCAAAGCAGCCCCTTGACATGCCAGGTAGAGTTTGGAATATGGACAGAGGGCAGTAGCCTACTGCTTTGTGCCCATATTCCGACACGATCCAGAGAGGAGTTGACACTTAGTCAGCAAAAGTCACCGCCTGGCCATCCGCCAGACTGTTGACCCACACACCGACACACCATCACCTTCCCGCTGATTCGTCAGCGAATTAGGAGCCACCAATGTTAGGCAGACTTTTCGACCTCGCCGTCGACACCGCTGTCGGGACGACCAAGCTCGCCGTCGGCACCGCCGTCGTCGCCACCACCGCTGCCGCCGTGGTCGGTTGCGCCGTCGTCGCTCCCGCCGAGACCCTGCTGCTGGCCAGCGAGATCTCGAACGCGCGGGACGACCGTCGCCGGTAGTAGCTAGACAGCCCGGAGTGCCCCATGTGGTATTACAGCCCATGGGGCACTCCGCGAGCTTTCGCTTCTACCCCTCCTCTTCTCTCTCACACCTGGCATGTCAAAATCATTTTATACGCCCATGGAAGCCGCCTAAGAGCGGACTTTTTTATACCCTATCGCAAGAGTTACTGATCACTCGGCAGCGGAAACTGCAGTGCAAATGCCTGGACATCTTTTTGCAGACTGGCTAGTTTCTTGTCATCCTGTTTGGCCTTAGTGGCTTGCAGCAGAAACTCAGCCACAGTGGCCATGTCATCCTCTTTCAGCCCGCGTGTTGTCATAGCCGGTGTGCCCAGGCGCAGGCCACTGGGGCGGAAGGGTGGCAAAGTGTCGTTAGGTATGGCATTGCAGTTAGCGGACAGGCCGAGGCGATCAAATAGATCCTGGGCTTCACGGCCATTTATGCCAAAGCTAGTCATCATATCAATCTGAATCAGGTGGTTATCAGTGCCGTTGGTCACTAGCTTGAAGTTGCGCTTCATCAATTCATCAGCCAGGCGTTTTGCATTTTTCAGGATCTGCTCGGCATAGGTCTTGAACTCTGGCTGCAGGGCCTCACCAAAAGCCACGGCCTTGGCGGCAATAGTGTGCATGTGCGGGCCACCCTGAAAACCAGGGAAGACTTCACGGTCGATGAGAGTTGGCAGATTGTCTACCGTCTTTTCTACTTTTCTTAGAGGATTCCCGACCGTACCCTGGCTCAGCACCATACCGCCGCGGGGACCGCGCATAGTTTTGTGCGTCGTAGTGGTAATAATATGAAACCCAAAATCAAATGGATTGGGCTTGGCGCCGGCCACAATCAGGCCAGCAATATGGGCCATGTCGGCCATCAGAACCGCGTTTACTTCTTTGCCAATAGCTGCAAATTTGGCATAGTCCAGATCGCGGGGATATCCCGAGAAGCCAGCCAAGATAATCTTCGGCTTGGTTTTCAGTGCTACCTGACGCATCTCTTCATAATCAATCTCGCCCGTTTCGACGTCTTTTATGCCATAGCGAACAAAGTTGTACAGCTTAGCGCTACTGGTCACTGGGTGTCCGTGCGTCAGGTGCCCACCGTGGTCCAACTTCATGGCCATAATGGTGTCGCCGGGCTCCAGCCATGCCTGGTAAACGGCAATGTTGGCGGGTGCGCCAGAGTGTGGCTGCACATTGGCGTGGTCTGTCTTAAAGAGCTGTTTGGCCCGATCGATGGCAATTTCTTCGACCTTATCAGTATTTTCCTGACCGCCATAGTAGCGACGGTGCGGGTAGCCCTCGGAGTATTTGTTGGTAAAAATGCTGCCCAAGGCGTCTAGAACTTCACGGCTCACGTAGTTTTCGGACGGAATAAGTTCTAGGCCCTCGCGTTGGCGCTTTTCTTCTGCGCGTATCAGTTTGGCTATGGCGTCGTCTTTTTTCATACTAAGATCTCCTCATTATCTGTCGTTTGGTTGCTAGGTAGAGGATAGTGTCAGATCATAGCTGTCATTTTACGCTGTCGGCTACCAGAAGTCACTCCAGAGTAATTTTTCTTACAAAAAAGTCTGGACTTTTATATCCTGGACGGTATAATTTATTCCGCTATGATATCCACAAACGAGAAAATTGGCCACCTTATTTATCAGATACGACAAGATAGAGGACTTACGCAGGCTGAGTTCGCGCGCAAACTGGGCACCAGCCAGTCGGCCGTTAACCGCATAGAACACGGCAAGCAAAACCTCAGCCTAGAGACATTGGGCCGCATCAGCGACGTACTCAAAAAACCACTCATAAGCCTCAACGGAGGCTCAGTAAACTTACGGATCGAGGGCGGACACGAGTTGAAAGGTTCAGTTGCTACTCGTGTATCCAAAAATGCCGCTACTGCGCTGCTATTTGCCTCGCTACTCAACAAGGGCACAACCAAGCTCAAGCACATGCCCCGTATCGAGGAAGTCAACCGCATTATAGAAGTACTCATTAGCGTCGGCGTACACGTTAAATGGCTACCCGACAACGACCTAGAGATCAAACCGCCCGAAACACTCCGCATGGACAGCATGGACAAAGATGCCGCCCGCAAGACACGCTCGGTTCTCATGATGATCGGGCCACTCATGCACCTCTTCAAAGAATTCCGTATTCCCTATGCCGGTGGCTGCAAGCTGGGCACCCGTACAGTCCGACCACACTTGTTTGCGCTAGAAGAGTTTGGCGTAGATGTCGTCGCCAAGTCCGGACACTACCGCGTTAATGTCGCCAAGAAGAACGCCAAAGAGATTATATTGTACGAGTCAGGTGATACAGTCACCGAAAACGTACTGATGGCTGCCGCCAAGTTCGAGCACGAGGTAACTATCAAGATGGCCAGCGCCAACTATATGGTGCAAGACGTGTGCTTCTTCCTGCGCAAGCTGGGTGTCCGTATCGATGGCATTGGCACTACCACCCTCAGGATCAAAGGTGTCAAAGACATAAAGAAAAACGTCACCTATTACCCAAGCGAGGACCCCGTAGAGGCTATGACCTTTGTTGCAGCCGCCATAGCCACCGATTCTAAGCTGACCATCACTCGTGTGCCTATAGAATTCCTCGAACTCGAGCTACTCAAGCTCAAACATATGGGCCTCAAGTACGACATTTCTGAGTGGTACAAATCCAATAATGACCAAACCAACCTGGCAGACGTAACCATCCACAAACACCATGGCAAGCTGATAGCCCTAGAAGAAAAGATCTACGCTCGTCCCTATCCTGGTCTGAATATCGATAACCTGCCTTACTTTGTGCCGATTGCCGCCGTAGCCAAGGGCCGCACGCTTATCCACGACTGGGTATACGAAGAACGCGCCCTGTACTACACCGAGATGCGCAAACTTGGCGCCAACGTGACATTGGCCGATCCACACCGGGCATATATAGACGGACCTACCAAATTCAGCGCCGCCGACGTTGTCTGCCCGCCAGCTCTGAGGCCGGCCGTACTACTGCTGATTGGTATGCTGGCCGCCGATGGCATATCGATACTGCGCAACGTCTACTCTATCAACCGTGGATACGAAGATTTAGCCGAGCGGCTTAACTCGGTCGGTGCCCATATCACGGTCATGCACGAACTCTAGACGAGGCTGTTACCCTTCAAAGGTAATGACCGGAATACCCGCTTCTGCGGCTGCGGCCAAAAATTCGTTCAGCGCATCCAGTTCTTCAGGGGTTTCATAGGCCCAATTGGCTTCGTCGGCATACTTGTTTTCTGCAAATACGTTAAGGGTAACGTTGAAGCCCGCGGCTTTAATAACCTTGGCCTGCTCTAAGATCTGGAGCAGGATATCCCGGCGTTCGACAGGCGTCAGTGTGGCATATTCCAGGTGCTCTGGATTGGTCTCGGCAAAAGTGCCGGTATTCAGTACCACGTCTTGAACGCCGAGGGCCCGGGCCACTGCAATAGCAGCCTCGGCATTTAGGAACAGGGCCGGGTCTGTTTCGTTTGGAAAGGTCAGCCCCTGAAAATGAAACTCATCAACCAAACCCGGGGGCAGCCCCTGGACGTAGGCTAACAGTCCGTCAATACGAGTTTGCGGGTCTATCTCTTTACCCTGGTCGTCAAGTTCGGACATGATGGAGTCGGTATAGCCGGTATCGTGGTTTTGCCATGACACATTGTTGAGCAACAGTGCCACCCTGGCCTCGGGGAACACTTCTTTTAGGGCAGTGGCCACAGTCACGAAGTTTTCCTTGAACGTCTCCGGGTCAGTATTGCCCTTATCACCCCCTACACCCCACTCTGGAATATTGGGCTCCGGAAAGAGCGCCCACGTGCCAATAGTCTGATCCGTAATCCCATTTTCTTTGAGCGTCTGGAAATAACTCACAAAGGTGTCTTTTTCTACGGTGTGCAGGTCTACCCCTCCGTGCTCGAACATGACCATAGGTGCAATGCCCTGGTCGGTAAGGAACTTGATCCCTGGGGCCGCTGCCACAGCCGCATCCCGAGCAGCCTCACGAGAAGTCGGCATGTCCACAAAGTGCATATAGCGGTTGGTGGGGTCTGGCGCAGTTGTTTCGGGCTGGGTTACAGTGGTATCCGTTTCTTGCGTGATGCTGGTCGTTTCAGTAGTGGCCTGGGCGGCTGGATCATCCTCGCCACCGCCACCACTGCATGCCATCAACGCAACCGTTGCCGCCATCAGAACCCCCGTAGCTTTGGCCGCCACCTGGCGCCAACGCTCGAGGCGTCCAGGCTGCATATCTTCTACCAACATTTCATTTTCGGGGGGCATTAGGTACTCAAACTCTCTATTTAGAGAGTCAATTATAAAACTTTTTTACTATCTTGCAATAATTTTATAGCTGGAAGTACTTGACCCAGGCTACTTCCATACCCCAGTTGTCGCCAGCTGCCTGGACAATAGGGCCGCCACCGCTGCCCCCCATAGCCAGGTTGAGGATGACATACATTTTGTTCTGAGCGTTGAATGGCCACAGCCGTGCATCATCGCTGGCTTTTTTATACGTACTATAGGCTTTATCATCTACACCAAAGGTCAGACCGTCGGTGCGCCACTCGAGCCAGTAGGTGTGAAAGCCATCTGAGGCGCCGGCCACCGGCGTAGACTTTTCTTCGTCCTTGCCAAAGGTAAAGACCGAAGCCTCTACGGTGTTGGGGTAAGTGCCGTAGGCCTCCATGATGTCTATCTCGCCGTCCCACATATAGAAGCGTTCGCCTTCCCAGTCGGCCTCTGTAGGGTGCAATTTGGTAGTGTGAGGCTGATTAGCGGACAGCAGCCAAAAAGCCGGCCATGTTCCCTTACCCTTTGGCAACTTGATATTTGCCTCAAGACGGCTGCCAATTGTTACCTGCTGTTTATTCATAGTATCAACCCGCCCAGAGGTATAACCGCTGGCTGTCTTGCGAGCCTCGAGTATTAGTTTGCCGCCGACAATCCGCACACTTGCCGAGCTGGCATCATACTTTTGGGCTTCGTCGTTATAGATGGGCGTGGCAGCAGAAGCGACATTCCAGTACTTGGGGTCTAGCGGGCCATTTGGATACTTACTAAAATCTTGTTGCCATACCAACTTGGGTGCGGCGGCTTGGGGCTTTGGCGCAGGAGCTGGCTGCGGAGCCGGTTTTGGCGGTTCGCTTTTGGTGGATAGTACCTCTTGCTTGTTATCGGTACCATTTGATGTAGTAGCCACGGGTGGCCTTTTTGAGCGTGATCGATTGCCGTGCCGGGCGATAGCCACAGTACTGGTGCTAAAGACCATTACCAACCCCGCTGCCAGCAAAACTTTATTTCGGGTATTAAGGCCCTGTATCCGTTGAACCCCCTGAGCGCCAAGCGCTTTAGCTTTAGTAGTTATATTCCTGAAGTAAATCTTTTTCGCCATAGGTACTCATTCTGACATAAGCCGTGACAGCACCAAAACTTATCTCTGATAAGTGCTTGCATTGTATTGAATTATATGTTAGAATTGTGTAGTTAAACGAGTGGATTTTATGGAGAATCGGTACGTTACCGGCTTGGCAGACCATGGTTTGCCTATCCCTCCCCAAATCAGACAAATCGCAATGACCAAGCGCATAACCACCTACAACCCCCGGCAGACCAC
Organism: Verrucomicrobiia bacterium; assembly: GCA_035489575.1. Taxonomy (NCBI): domain Bacteria; kingdom Pseudomonadati; phylum Verrucomicrobiota; class Verrucomicrobiia; species Verrucomicrobiia bacterium. The sequence continues at coordinate 36,389 of DATHJY010000003.1, read as the reverse complement.
ATCACCCCGTAGCCGACAAGGTAGTGCTGTTGGCCCTATACGTCATGCTGTAACTGCTGCCCCCAGGGGTATTATTCGGCCTAACCGGAGTAATTTTGCTATGGATTCACAAAAGATAAAACTCAGCGACCCTGCTCGCTCCAAGAAATTCGACCGACGCACTCAGCGCAAACTCGTCCTGCTCTTGCCTGGTCATAACGAAGAATTGATCGTGGCCACCACCATTCAATCAGCCATTGCAGCTGGCCAAGACAAGCGCGACATCTACGTGGTTGACGATAATTCCAGCGACAATACCCGCGCCGAAGCCATTCGCATGCTTGGCAAAGACCATGTCCTCAGCGTCCAGCGCAGCGGCAAGGCCCTCGCCGTCAAGAAAGCTATCAAGAAGTTCGATCTAGACACCCGCTATCAGTGGTTACATATTGCTGACGCCGACAGTGTCTTTGGTGCTAATTACTTCCGTATTTATCGCAAAAAGCTAGATCCCAAGAAATATGCCGTAGCTGTTGGGTTCGTGCAGAGCCTACGTGGTAACTGGATCAGTACTTACCGAGCCGCCAGTTATACCTATAGCCAGCACGTCAACCGCCGTATCCAGTCCAAACTGGGTATGATTTCGGTTTTCCCGGGTCCTATCACCTGTTTCCGCACCGATATCTTGCACAAACTAGACTTCGAGGCCCACACGCTAACCGAAGACTTTGATATCACCCTGCAGGTACACCGCCACAAGCTGGGTAAAATCCTCTACATTCCAAAAGCCGTCAACTATACCCAAGACCCTCAAAGCTTTATCGACTTCTGCAAGCAAAACCTTCGCTGGCAGCGTGGGTTCTTCCAGGGTGTCAAAAAGTACAACATCGGTCTTCGACCACACGCCATCGATATCAGCATTGGCTGGCAGGTCTGGCAAGCTGTCTTCTACCTAGCCCAAATGTTCATACTGCTACCCTACCTGATTGCCACCACTGGCAACTGGGAACTACTACCCTTTGTACTGGCCGCTGACTTTGTATTGACCGGTGTTATCACCATGGCATCGTCTGTTGTTATTAAGCGCTGGAACCTTGTAGGTGCCCTGCCTTACTTCTACTTCTTGCGCTGGGTAGAGATCGGTATCTTTGTCTGGGCTTTTGTAGAAATCTACGCATTACGCAAGTTTCAAACCGTTCGCCCTTGGGATACCGAAGGCCGTCGCTACAAGCTAGACGCCAACGCCCTCAAAGACGCCGCCGCCTAACAGGCCCGTCTCTTAGTCCTCATACAAGATCAGGTGGTGCAAGCACGGCCCAGCAAAACGTGGACTTGGTCCGGCAATGGGCACAAACTGATAGTCGGTTGGGATCTCGAACCTACTTGAGGCGCCAGTTGTTATCTCTACCCCCTGTGCAGCTGAACGTAAGCGTGCCGAAGCCATACCTGGCGCAACCACAAACTCGATGATCACTGGCCCCTCGGGATGAGCCAACAGTGCAGAACACCTCAGGCTCGGCTTTATAAAATAGGGAGGGGTAAGGTTCACCGCCTCACCTACAGGCAATGCCTGTGGCTCGATATCATATGACTGCATTAGATTCTCAAGCCTGGCGACACTAGCAATGACCTCAGGGTCATCGATAGGTGCCCCAAACATAGGCTCCGCAGAATAATGCCGAAAACTCATAGCCGCTACTGTACGACTAGTTTTTGGTTACGCCAACAAAATCAAAGCTGAAGAGTTGGCGATTTTGCATAAAGGCGCCAGTGCAAGTCTGTAGCGTCAACTGAGGTTTGCCTTCGTAGCTCAAAATAGAGGTATCTGATGGCTCAATAGTCTTAGCCTCACGAAACGTATAGGCAAAGGTGTACCCATTGTCCGTCACCACCCGCACCTCCGCACCCAGCTTGATTGACTTCAACGTTGCAAACACCCCGGGGCGATAGTGTCCATATATAAGGGTGTTTCCTTGCTGGTCGTTTGGCTGCATGGTCATCAGGGCGTAATGAACCTTATCATTAGAGAGTGTCCACCGGCCAGACTTTGTATCATAAACGCCGTCCGCTACCGATAGATCGAGCTTGAGGCCTGGAATAACCAAACGGCTCGGCTTGCCCGTTATCACTTGTGGAGCAGCTACAACCGTAGGGGTTGTGACTGTTGGGGGGTTGTAAGCAGACGCCCGTACTGCATGCGAGTCACGGTACCGATAGTATGCGCTTGGCGCAATACCAGCCAGTCCGAGGACAGTTGCAGTAGAACCGACTACCAATAACTTCTTAGAAATAATCATAGTAATTGTCTCCTAGAACAAGATAGCGGCCAAGAATAAACCGGCCGCTATCTTGCTAATACCTTAGGTATTCCTTACTTAGTTGCCTTGCGGGCAACCAGTTGAGAAACAGCCAAAGTAACCAGACCGGCGGCGAACAGCGTTACAGCTGCTACAAAAACCACACGGTTGCTGCCTGTTGCAGGCAGTACTGCGGCGCCAGTTACAGTGGCACCACTTCCTAGTACTTTTGGTCCGTACATCTAGGAACTCCTTTTTACTCACCTCACTAAGAGATGTGTGTTAATCACAAAAGAGTCTTCGTGCTCTCACACAAAGACCCTCATGTTCGACACTATTATAACCAATTTATGTTACTTTGTAAAGTATATTATTTAAATGCTTATACTTTACTTCATAAACATAATCTTATTGACTTTTAGTTCGTTCTATGGTACATTTGTGGCTTATAGAGTTAACGTAATCGGTAGTGGAGTTCAACCCGGTATGAAGAGATTTTTCACAGCACTATTAGCATTGGCACTATTGGTGGCGCCTCTGTCTACATTTTTATCAGTTAATGCCCTGACCCCTGGTCCCAACCTGGTACCTAATGCGTCGGTCGAGACCCCAAAGTCTGGCACTCCTAGCTCTCCCCAGAGCTGGGCAACAAACAAGTGGGGCACTATTACTGCCAGCTTTACGTACGAAAATACCGGGCATACCGGCAGCAAAAGTGTTAAATCTACCGTTACCAAGTACACTACCGGCGATGCGAAATGGTACTTTACTCCCGTAACCATTGAACCAAACAAAACCTATACCTTTACTGACTACTACAAATCAAACGTTACTACCAGCGTTTGGGTTGAACTAGAGAACACCAGCGGTGCTCTTTCATACACAAACATTGGCAACCCTGCTGCCAGCGCTACAAACTGGAGCACTTTTACTGCCAACTACACCGCCCCAGCAAATGCCAAGAAAGCTACCATCTATCACGTTATAGACAAAGTTGGCTGGGTTCAGCTTGATGACCAGTACTTTGGCTTGTCAGACACAACCCCCTCTAACCCTGTTGCACCTACTGTCAGCGTTACCGCTCCTGCCGCTAATGCTACTGTTAACGGCAATGTTACCCTGACCGCCTCTGCTGCCAGCCCTGGTTCTACCGTAGCTGGTGTGCAGTTCAAGGTTGATGGTGTCAACGTTGGTTCTGAGGACCTAACCGCTCCTTACTCCGTTGCCTGGAACACTAACACTGCAACTGCTGGTGCCCACAACCTTACAGCCGTTGTTCGCAGCAATAATGGCCTGACAACCACCTCAACCCAGGTACCCGTTACAGTCAATAACTCACCAACCGTTACTGTTACTGCTCCTGCTGCTAACGCTACTGTCAGCGGCACTCAGAACATGACCGCCACCGCTACCAGCCCCGGCTCAACTGTTGCTGGTGTGCAGTTCAAGGTTGATGGTGTGAATGTAGGGGCAGAGGACACCACGGCTCCTTATTCAGTTGCCTGGAACACGACTTCTTATAGTAACGCCGGTCACACCGTGTCCGCCACAGTGCGCAGCGCCAACGGACAAACAGTCACTTCTACTGATGTACCTGTCACTGTCAACAACGTCGCAGCTGCTCCAACGGTAACCGTTACTGCTCCTGCTACTAACGCCACTGTCAGCAACAACGTAAACATCACTGCTTCTGCTGCAAGCCCTGGCTCTACCGTAGCTGGTGTGCAGTTCAAGGTTGATGGTGTGAATGTTGGTTCCGAGGACACCTCTGCTCCTTATTCAGTTAGCTGGGACACAAAGACCGCTACTGATGGCTCACACTCTGTCACGGCTGTTGTACGCAGTAATAACGGCCTATCCACCACTTCAAGCGCCGTTGTCGTAAACGTTAACAACCCTATCGCTCCTACCGGTAGCATTACCGCACCAACCGCTACCTCTACTGTTACTGACTTACAAACCATCACTGCTTCTGCTGCAAGCCCTGGCTCTACCGTAGCTGGTGTGCAGTTCAAGGTTGATGGTGTGAATGTTGGTTCCGAGGACACCTCTGCTCCTTACGAGGCAAGTTGGGACACCAAGACTGTCAGCAACGGCAGCCATACCCTTACTGCTGTCGTACGTAGCACCAACGGCCTATCAACAACTACCACCGGCGTACAAGTTACCGTCGACAACCCCGTAGTTGTACCTCCAACTGATCCAACCAACCTGATCCCTAACCCCTCTATGGAAATCACCGGATCAGAAACAACCCCAACCGGCTGGACTTCTAGCAAATGGGGCACCAATACAGCCGCCTTTACCTCGGAACCCAATGGTCACACTGGCCGCAGTGTGAAGTCTACTATGACCGCCTTTACTGACGGCGATGCCAAGTGGTACTTCAATCCGATTACAGCCAAGGCCAATCAGCAATACACCTACAAGCATTTCTACCAATCAACTGTAAGTACCGAACTGCTAGCCGCCTACATCGACGCCAGCAACAACTGGACCTTCCAGTGGATCAAGACAGTTCCAGCCAGTGCTAACTGGGCAGAAGTATCCGCAACCTTTACCACGCCCGCAAACGCCAAGCAACTCACCGTCTTCCATACCATTGCAGGCGTAGGCAGTCTCAGCCTCGACGATGCTTCACTGAAAGAAGTAGCAACTGCACCATCTACTGGACCTATTGCAAACAACTCATTCGAGAACGCTTCGGCCAACAACCCCAACCTGCCCGCCAACTGGACCGGTAGCAACTGGGGCACCAACACTCCTGTGTACGAATGGCTCAACGAAGGTCACACCGGCAGCAAGAGCGCTAAAGTTACTGTCAGCAACTATGTAGACGGCGATGCCAAGTGGGTCTTTGACGAGATCACCACCGGCACCGGCGCCAACCAATTGCAGCGCGGCAAACAGTATCGCTTCAGCTCATGGTACAAGTCCAACACGACCCCTAACGCGGTTGTTCAGTTCATCAAAGACAACAACACCGCCCAATACTACGGCATGCCTAACCCACAGCCAGGTGCCAACGCCGCCACTACCTGGCAGCAGTACAGCGACACCTTTACCGTACCCGTAGATGCCAAGACTGTAACTATCTTCTTCTACATCAACGGCAATGGCTGGGTTCAGACCGATGACTACAACATCACTGACTACACACCCGTTGGTTTCAATCGTCCACTACTGACCATGACCTTTGACGATGGCCACGAAGACAACATCGCCAACGCCCTGCCACTACTGAACCAGTACGGTTTCAAGACCACCCAGTGCTACATGACTGGCAACGGCGTACTGGAAGGTAACCCAACCGCACAGCAAGGCGTCCTATCCTTCTTCAACAGCGGTCACGAGATCTGTTCTCACACCGTTACCCACCCAATGCTGACAACTTTGACCGAGGCCCAGGCTCGCTACGAGCTGGAGCACTCAAAGCAAGTACTCGAAAGCATCATCGGCCAGCCAGTACTGAACTTTGCCAGCCCACATGGTGACTACAACGCTAACGTCAATTCCATCATCGACGACTACTATCAGTCGCACCGTACTGTTGACGAAGGCTACAACTCGAAGGACAACTACAACAAGTACCGCGTACGTGTTCAGAACCTACAGAGCACCACGACTATGGCTGAGTTCCAGAGCTGGATCACTCAGGCCAAAGCCACCAATACTTGGCTGGTACTGGTCTACCACCGCATTGCCAATAATCCTGAACAGTTCGACACCAAGATTGCCGACTTCCAGGCTCAGCTGCAAGCTATCCAGGCTAGTGGTATCACTGTCAGCACCTATCAGAGCGCGTTGACCGAAACCCAGAGCCAACTCTAAAACAAAATAGTGACCGTAAAAGTCCCGGGCAATGTAGCTCGGGACTTTTATATAACTCGGCATTAATAGTTTTAGTTTTAACAACAAGCATACTTTTTTGTACATAATGTGAAATTTCTAACATTTCCACTTTTCCCAAAGTGCTACTGTTACTTCTGATACTTAACTGTTCATCTTATAAAGGACGTTTTATGGAGGCGGGGCTTTTTACTTTTGTGTCTTGGTTTTCGTGGGTAATCTTGGTTTTTGTAATTGCTAAGATCTTATTCTTTACTACCCTGTCCATGAAACACCACACCCGGCACAAGCGCCTCCACCCACGTGCCCTCTCCTATACTCCTTTTGTATCTGTTATTGTGCCATCCTATAACGAAGGTATGACACTGAATAACTGTATCGAGAGTCTTGTTGCCCAGACCTACCCCAACTTCGAGATCGTTATCGTGAACGACGGTAGCACCGACGATACACTGCAGGTGGCCCGCCGCATAGCCAGGCAGTACAAGCCTCTGATCCGTATAGTTACCAAGGAGAACGGCGGCAAGGCAACCGCCCTTAACCGTGGTATTGCCCGGTCAAGGGGCGATATTATTGTCTGCATAGATGCCGACTCTATTTTTTTGCCCAATACGGTCGAACAGCTTGTACTGTCCTTTCATGACAAGGACGTAGCTGCCGTGGGCGGAAACGTTAAAGTTGCCAACAATAAGAAGCTGCTGAGCCGCCAGCAATCACTGGAATACATAACCGGCCTGACTATCCAACGCAAGGCTTTTGCCCATCTGGGCTGCATGCAGGTCATCTCTGGAGCCATTGGCGCCTTTCGCCGTGAAGCTATTTTGGGCATTGGTGGCTACTCTACCACCACCATCGTAGAAGACATGGACACCACCATAGAGCTTGCCCGACACCACTACAAGGTTGTCTACAACCCATCCGCCATAGCCTATACTGAGGCGCCCGAAACATTGGACGCTTTCCTGAAGCAACGACACCGTTGGATATACGGCAGTTTTCAGGTTTTGTCCAAGCATCGCAGCACCTTGTGGAAGCGCAATACCAACTTTATGGGCTTTATAGGTATGCCGTACTTCCTGCTGTCTCCCTGGCTGGACATGGGTATCACCATTCTATTCGTCCTGTCCTTGTTCCGGGCCATTGTGACGAACGACCTCCTCGGTTTCTTGGGCATGGTAGTTGTTATGTTTTCGCTCCAAGTTAGCCTCATTATGTACGCCCTGGTAGCCGACAAAGAGAATAAAAAGCTTATTGCCCTGGCTGTCATCGATAGTTTTATCTACTATCACCTGATCAGCTACGCCACACTGCGCGCAGGCATTGAATACCTCCGTGGAAATAATGCTACCTGGAACAAACTAGAGCGCTATGGCAAGAACGTCTTGCCCCAAGAAACACAACCCCAGCAGCTTACTCCAGCCACATCTGCTGAAAAAGTTGGCTAGTAGACCCGCCTACAGTCCGCGGGTGAGGGTATCTTCTGGTATTCGCAGGGTCCAGGCAATCAGTCCCACCAGGATCACTAGGAACAGTATCAACAACACCGTTCGCTGCCATTCTTTCATTGCGCCTCCTCGACTGGCTTGGCCGTTACCACGAGCCGGTTCCTTGCAGTGATGAGCGGTGTACAGGTGTAAATAGTCAGCGTCTCGTCCTGAGTAGCCGCTATGGCTGCACCTTCGGTGGGTGACACCACCCGCACCGTCTGCACTCTGTAGATGTATTTCTTTTTGCCCCAATACACAATCAACTCGTCGTTTACCTGAAGCTTGTCCAGGTGGTAGAAGACAGCTGCCCCAGCATAAGTAAAACGATGCCCGGTGAGCACTGTATTGCCTCCTGCACCAGGTGTCTTGGACTTGGGGTCATGCCAGACGCCCTTGGCCAGTCCCCACTGGGGATTCTTGTTCTCGTGTACAACCTGCTGCATTTGTAGCCTTGGTATAACCAAGGTATCTTGGGCCGGAATGACCTCTGGCCCCTTGCCTTCTGCGGCCGTAACCAAGGGGGGACTTTTCTTGACCACCGACTTGCGCCACCAAAAAGCTGCCTGCGGGAACAAGGGCGCCAGCAGCACGTATAAGCACAATACGATGACGACCATACTTAACATGTTATTGAAGCGACGGAGTGTCATAGCTGCTCCCAGTATAGCTCATCACCCTGCAAGGCATTGCGCTCTCTGGGGTGTTTGCTATATCATATTATTTATGCCCTCGTATACACGAGCGGTTTTTGTACTTTGCATACGCTGCCGATAGGTAGCCCGAGAACCCGAGAGAGGTAGATGTGATACGGGTAACCATTTGGCTTGTGTTCATGGCCTGGCTATTGGCTATCGCCGCAGTCATTGGAGTATTTGGCTTCATTTTGGTCAGCCTGGCCATCCCAACGATGATCGCCATCATCCTGGTCAGACTTGTGCTGGCCGCGAAAGACGGGGATGGCCGTTGTGTGACGTACCTGATCTTTGCAGCCGTGGGTGCCGTGATTGGTTTCGCGATCGGCGGGGCGATCTTTGACGGCTCGGTTGGCCAGGACTACGCCCTTGCGCTAGATACTGCCTACCGGGTAGATCACGCTCCATGGTGGCCAATACTGGCCCAGTTTGTTATTGCCTTCATGGTGTATGGTGGACCAGCCATCTTGACCATGATCTTTATCGCAGGTGATACCAAGCGACGATCGATACTGAGCGTTTCTCCAAGCGTTGTGGCCATGGGGCTCACCGCCGCATGTATAGCAGCCTGCTGGGCAGCAAAGCTGAACACCATGGACTGGTTAGCATACGCGCCCGGCTAGACATGCAACAGACACCACCGCAGGCGATGGGTAACCCCACCACCCATCGCCTGCATACAATCTAAGATGAGCTAACAGAGATAACCTGGTATAATGAGCCAGTCAACGAGCGGGATTCGTATAACGGTTAATATGCAAGTTTTCCAAACTTGAGACGGGGTTTCGACTACCCCATCCCGCACCAGATGTTTAAAGTAGGATTTATTCTACCTTAAACATGTGAGATGAGTAGTAGGCGAAACCCGTGGGGGTTTCGACAGCCAAGGCCACGCACAGGAGCTTGCTCCGAGCATGGCTGCAGGATGTATGTATACTACCCCATCCCGCACCACGTCAGAATGCGTTCCGCCTGGTCCCGCTGACCAAACCAAGCAAACAAGTTTGCTGTTTGGGCGGCGGAAAAGGAGACGGCTTGGTAGGGTTGCCAGAAGTGCCGAGCAAACTTGTTTTGTCGGCGGTTCGGCAACCGTACCATTACACGTCAACGTGCCCCGGTAGCTCAGCTGGATAGAGCAAGACGGTTCTAACGTCAAGGTCGGGGGTTCGAGTCCCTCCCGGGGTACCAATAAAAATAGATCTGCATGAAAAGGCAGGTCTATTTTTATTTGGCTGCCCGGGGCTGGGGCTCGAACGGGAATGCCATGAAAGGCATTCCCCGGACCCTTGCCCGAGATCAGGCCCGATGGCCTGTCGAGGGTGACCATGACCAGCACATTTGTGCTGGGTGGTCAGGCGAGTCCCTCCCGGGGTACCAAATAACTTATGCTTAAAGTACTTCATAATGAAGTACTTTTTCTTTGCTATGATTAGCTGATGAGAGTTGTTGGTTGCTTCCTTGGATTTGATGATAAGTTTGTGGTTCTCTTCAGACATAGCCATAAACCCGAAGGCAATACTTGGGCCCTGCCTGGCGGTAAAGTTGAACCGGGGGAAACGGATGCTCAAGAGCTTCAGCTACTCGGAGAGTACGAGTTTAAAACATCTGAAAATCTGCAGTACCAATACGTTATATTTAGCGTCAAATTAAGCAAACCCCATCACGTCAAGCTTGAAGAAGGTGCTCACTCAGAATATAAATGGTTATCGCCAGATGAGTGTTACGCCAGAACAGATTTAATTCGAGACTTGCACAACCTTCTCAAGCTCGTTGGCTACATAAAATAGTTCTAGCCTCTACAACAATACCGTACCATTTTGCTCATGCTTAAACTCCTTTTATCAGAGGAGTCTTTCTTTGTTATAGTTACTTTATGCAACCACAAAATCAAAACCCTCAACCAATACAAACCACCCCTCAGTCACCAACCGACACACCGCCCCCGCAAGGCCCGAGCCACAAGCTCATTGGAATGACCGGCTCGCAGCTCACGCCTGAAAAAGTCCGCCTACCAAAGGGTGTTATTATCCTGACCGTCATTGGAGCGCTTGCTTTCTTGGTAAGCTTCTTTGACACATCCCAAAACAGCATTGCCTACACCATCGATATGTTTTTGGTGCTGGTAACAACCATTGGATTGTTCCTGCGGCTGGAGATTGCTCGTAAGCTTTTGACTGTTTTATCCGGCGTTACTGTTGTTTTGTCTATTTTGTTGATAGTTGGCTTTGTGGGGCTACAGAGCAGAATGAAAGTCCAGCGTCAACGCTATGACACAGCCGTGGCGCAGCTAAACAGCAGGTCCCTCTCCACCACGCAAAAGCAGCAGCTAGACGACATGAACAAGCAGCTGAACACCCTCGAAAAGCAAGTAGGCAAAAGTATGCAACTGACGTACATAAAGTACGGCCTGACTATCGTTGCCTACGCCGGCGCCATAGTGTATTTGACACGCCCGAGTGTAAAGCAAAACTTCCGAAAAGATTTATAGACCGTGCCTTGACGTACCGGAATTTCACGCCAAAGATCGGGCTGCCAAAACCGTCGAGCTAGCTGACCAAAATATCAAAGCCAATCAGTAGCCATGCTATCATAGCGCTATGTCTGACATTTATGTTGTAACCGGAAACGCCAACAAGTTAGCTGAGCTTCAAGCCATTTTTCCACCAGAGCTAGCGCTGAAGTGCGCAGCCATAGAGATACCAGAAATACAAGGCGAGCCGCATGCCATAGTAGAAGATAAGCTAGCGTGGGCCTACGAGACGCTTGGACAACCGGTAATTGTCGAGGACGTGTCAGTCGAACTGGACTGCCTGAACGGACTGCCCGGGCCATTCATAAAACACTTCGAGGAAAAATTGGGCAAGACCGCTCTGTGGGAACTGGCGCGACACTACGATAATCGTGCAGCAACCGTTCGCTGCACCATGGGTTACTTTGACGGTGCAGACAAAGAAATTGTCGATGGAGCAGTCAGGGGAACCATTGTCTCGCCCCGAGGCACACGCGGCTGGGGTTTTGACTTTGTTTTTATGCCCGACGGACACGACAAGACCAACGCACAGATGGATGTATCCCAAAAGAATCAGATAAGCCACCGAGCCTCGGCCGCGCGGGCCCTTGCAGCCAAGCTCAGTAGTCGGGTTGTATAAAAGTGCATATTAGACTATAATCACCCCTGTTTTATGTTACCAATGCGTAGTGTAAATACGGTAAATATGGCGGGTGTAGCTCAGTTGATTAGAGCGCCGGGTTGTGGTTCCGGAGGTCGTGGGTTTGATCCCCATCACTCGCCCCAAAATAAAAAGACCAGGTTTGTCCTGGTCTTTTTACTTTGAAACCCACTGTGCTGCCGCATTAGCCGCCCTAAGTCAGAGCCTATTATGAAATAGCCGTCTTCGGAGTATAATCATGCCATGCATAGCCGACATATCCTTGCTGCCAGTGGCGGATACATAGTCGGCTACAAACGAGCAAGCCTAGGACCCATTATCAAATACGGGCTACAACTGACGGGTAAAAAGAAGCCAAGACTTTGCTATATCGGTACCGCAACCGGAGATGCCGTAAGCGAGATTACAACCTTTTACAATGCCTGTATCGACCAAGAAGTAACTCCGAGTCACTTGCAACTATTCACAGAGCCGAACGTGAAAGATGTCAGAGAGCATATCTTGAGACAAGACATGATATGGGTAGACGGAGGGTCGGTCGCCAACCTTCTGGCAGTGTGGCGTGTCCATGAGCTCGATAGCATCTTGCGAACAGCATGGGAAAAGGGCATTGTGCTGGCCGGATGCAGTGCTGGCTCGATCTGCTGGCATACGGGCGGCACAACCGATTCATTCGGCGAAGACCTACACCCCGTAATCAATGCGCTGGGATTTTTGCCGTATTCGAATGGCGTCCACTATGATGTACACAAGCAAAGACGCCCACTGTTTCAGAACCTGGTACAAGAAAACATCCTGGACGAAGGCTATGCGACAGACGATGGAGCGGCTATACACTATGTTGACGACCAATTTCACAAGGCCATAGCGGACAGGCCTGGTAAATTTGCGTATCATATAACTCGAGTGGGTGACGGGATCAAGGAAACAAGGCTCAAAACCGAGTTACTAAGCTAGCATGACTAAACCTTTGGTATACGTAGTAGACGAACACGACACCGTTATTGGCACGAAGTCTCGTGAAGACCTGAAGCCCAAGGATATTCTGCGTGTCTCTGTCCTATGGATAGAAAATGGCCGCGGCCAGGTATTACTGCAGCAGCGAGCGCTGACCAAAAAACTGGGCCCTGGCCTGTGGGGTCCGGCAGTAGCCGGCACCGTAGAGTCACACGAGACCTATCTGAGCAATGTTATTAAAGAGACCGAAGAAGAGATCGGTGTTGTCGGCATCAAACCAGAAGAAGTCGGCAAACGCTTGTATTGGGAACCGGGTGGTAATTTTGGCCGGATGTTCACGTTTTTTAAGGCAGGGATAGACAAGCCACTGAGCGATTTTACCATTCAGGAAGACGAAGTGGCGCAGATCAAATGGGTCGCCAAAGACGCCATCTTGACAGACACCCGCAAAAGCCCCAAAAACTATGTGCCCAGCGTCGTGCTCTGGGAAGAGATGTATTATTAAGTTATGAAAGTCGCAGCGCCCCAACTACCGGCCGAACTTACCCCACTGACTGACCTGAAGCGCCAGATCATGAAAGACGAGACTATTTCTGCCGTATCTGTTGACCAAGAAGACGTGACTGGCGTGGCAGCCAAATCAGTATCGCTCTCCGAGGTAAAAGCCACCAGCACGGGTTTTGTAGAGGCAAAGTTAGAGCGTGCCGCCTTTATTGATTGTATTTTTTCCAAATGTGACTTCACGGCAAGCAAGCTACCGGATGCCTCATGGCAAAGAACTGTACTGCTGGCCGCCCGAGCCAGTGGGGTACAGTTGCAAAATTCCACACTCAAAGAAATTACTTTTGACGGATGCAAACTGGACCTGGCTAATTTTCGGTTCGCCAAACTAAAAAATGTACACTTCAAAGATTGCGACCTAACTGAAGCCGATTTTTATGCGGCCGAACTGCACAATGTAGAGTTCGAAAACTGCAACTTGGACAGGGTAGAGTTTTCGTCGTCCAAGCTGAAGAAAGTGGACCTTCGGTCGTCTGACATACTGGCTATCAGGGGCGTTGACAGCCTAGGGGGCGCTATCATTGATAGCAGCCAACTCATGGCGCTAGCCCCTGCTCTGGCAGCTCATCACAAGATTGTTGTCGAAGATTAGCTCAGTTTGGTAAAGGTGGTCTGGCCAAAGTCTACAAACCGTCCATTGCCCATATGCCCCGCAAATATGCCCGTCAGACCAACGCCTGTAGGAACGGTTACTGTACCTGCTGAGTATGTCCAGTTATATGCTCGAGTGGGGTCGCCCCAATCGGATTCGCTATCGCCATAACGCCAGACCTTGGTATACAGGGTGTTGCCCACTAAGCGGGTTTTTACCCAGTACGGAAATATGTGATTTACGCTATAGCAAGTACCAGTAGCACCAGATGCGTCTAAAGCGGTTTGGTTATATACAATTGTAGTTGCAGTCACCGATGTCACGGCAAAGCCCGGCCCATCAAAGGTATTGTTTGTCAGATCCACACCCAAACCATCGCCCGCCACGATACCGTGACCGGGCAGTACTGTCAGCGTCACTACATTTGATGCCCGCACTGCGTTAGTAACCTGTACGTATTTAAGCAGGCCAGTGGCTACGAAATTGGAGTTGGTGTTGTGCAGAATTAAGGTGGTCCCGTCAGCCTGCCACAAGCCAACGTTGATAATGTGTGGCTGCCCGAATGTCACGTCTTGCCAGGCGATGAATCCCTTGGTACTACCAGCGCTATTTTGCACTCGGTGTACATTGCCCTGCTGGTAGGTACCCGAGCCGTTGGCGTAAAGGCCAGCCTCGCCCCACTGGAGGGTAGTAACTTCTGAGTCAGTGGCCGGAAAAGTGCTGTCGACGTACCAGTGGCGGACATTCGAGAGAAAATTTGGACTGCCTGCCGTATTTGACACCCGGCCTTTATTATCCACAACTGTAGTTGTCATGGTCTGCCCGAAGTCCTGTGTCATGGTGTAGTGGGTAAATGGCGTCCAGCTATTGCTGTCCCAGAAAATGGTCTTGGTGGGATAGGCTTGCTCAAGCGCAGCCTGTACGGTCGTTGCCGTTTGCCAGGCGTTGGCCGTATAGCCAATAGCGCTGGCGGCGTGTGCGTTTGTAGTGTCGTTTACATGAGCGTCTACCTTGGCCTGAGAGCCCGTTGTGGTCTCTAGGCTGGCAGTGTTGGCTATGCCATGCACAGAAGTAGTAGCGCTGGTATGAGCGGTAAGCGTGCTGCTGTCTGCCTTGGCGTTCAGGGCGGTTTGGGTTGCTGAGCTTACAGGCTTGCTAACGTCAGACGTGTTATCTACGTTGGCCAGGCCGACTGCTGTTTTATCAAGGGTCTGGAAAGACTTGTCGCCCCGCCAGTACTGGGCGGTAGTACCGCCGGTGATAGTGTTTTCTTTACCAGCAAGCGAGGTAGCCGTCTCGGACGCCACCTCTATAATGGCCGCCTGTACATCGGTAGCACTCACCGTGCTGCCAGCCAAGAAGCTAATGGCACTCGCATCGTGAGCATCTGAAGTGTCGTTGATATGAGCAGTCAGACCTGGCACCGTAGGGAGGTCAGCAGTGCCGCCAAGGTCATTAGTAAGCTGCACGATACCCTTGGTCCCCGCCGAAGCATCGGGAACGCTTACAGCACCAGGCGCCGTCGGCTCCCACTGCTGCGTTGAAGAGTTGTATGCTAAAACATCATTGTCAGAGGGTGCAGTTGAAGCAACCGACTGACCAGCCAGACCGGTCACGGCAGTGTCTTTAATAGAGCCATCGGTATTGTGGGCTTGGGCTAGGAAGTCATTAAGAACGCTTCCCCAGGTGTTTTCGTCACTGCCAGGTACTGGTAGTCGTGCCATATCTGCTTTTGATTCTTCTAATGCTTATACATTATAAACTACAAGTCGTACCACCGGTAGCTAGATACTAAGTGATAATTCTTTCGAGAACGTCACCCAAGACATAGGCAGCGCCGGCTGCAATAGCCCCAAGTACGAGCGTCTCTACGACAGCCCGCGGCACATTAGACTGGGCCACGCGGCTCTTGAGCAGTCCAATAGCGATAAACGCCAAGGCGGTGAGGGCGGTCGCGATGCTGAACAGGTTATCCAGGCCCAAGTCGAATACAACGTCGACTATATAGGCAGCAAGCGGCACAAACCCAATCAAGATAAAGGATACGTAGGTAGTCACACCGTTGATGATCGGCGAGGGTTCGTCCTTGATGGATTCGCTTTTTTTTACCATCAGCTCTTGTTCTGACTTGGTGGACAAATACGACCCCACTCCCATAGAAAAGCCGTCGGCAATCAAGTTGGCGACACCCAATACTAAGATAACTTTAGTATCGAACCGCGCGCCAGTAGCACCAGCCACCACTGCAAAGGTAGTAACGGCACCGTCAATACCGCCATAGACGAATTCGCTTAGATAATCTTCGAGGTGTTGTTTGATTTTTCCAATAATAGACATACTGCTAGTATACCCTTTACCCCTGTTTAGAGTCTACCTCTGATCTCGCTTCCGATGCCAAGACTGATTCATTTCGGGCGGTTTTGGCGCGGAATAGAGGTTAGGTAGATTCTAGCCCACGGTCTGCAGTGAATTGAGCACGCCGATAACCAACACCGGCACTAGCAAGTTATCTGTGCCGTACACGGCAACGTTCTCTACCAGCGTGGCAGCAAGGGGTAGCCAAAATATCAGCGAGGCGCCCACCGCCTGATAGTGGACCGAGTCAAAGACGACCACACAAATAATAATACTGAGCGAAATAATATAGAACACAAAGGTACCCACAATAGTTTTGTACTGACCCAAGATTTTATAGCCGTGTTTTTTGATATGCCGAGAACCTATGAGCGCGGCAAAACCGTCGGCCAAGCTGAGATGCAAAATAGCCGCCGTGTACACCCACTCGGATTGGGCAAAGGTAGCAGCGATTGCCACACCCACCGGAAACAGCACTTCGCCGTATGTTTGGCGGGGCACTCCATGGATAGACTTGAATATATGGAGCTTCATAGACAAAAAGACCACCAGCAGCAGCCCAAAGCTCAACAGCTGGATAACCCAAAAGTCCATCATGAATGGCCAAAAGGCGATGAACGTACCGGTCAGAATATGGACGAACTTGCGCGAGAATTCGGCAGATACTACTTTTTTGCGCCATAGCCATTCGGATAACAACAATATCCATGCGATACCAATAACCCCAATAATGATGCCTATCATAGAGGTACTACTGCCTAACTTCCTCGATTGCCTGCAGGTCAGCCAGGCTTAGTTGAACAGTGGTGCCGGCTGCGGCCGTACCGTCTAGAAGCTTTCTGGCCACCACGTTTTCGACAGTGCGCTGAATGACACGCCGTAGCGGACGGGCACCCAAGCGTGGATCATAACCGCGCTCTACCACCCAGGCTTTGGCCTCGGGACTCAGCAGCACAGCAATGTGCTGCGGTGCCAGGGTCTTGTTGATATCGGTCAGCATGAGGTCGGCTACTTGCATGAGCTCTTCTTTGGTCAGTGGCCGGAACAGGACAATCTCGTCAAAGCGGTTTAAAAACTCAGGCTTGAATGAGCCAGCCGTAATGAGCTTGTCGGTAAATTCTTTCTCGAAGGTTTCTAGTGTCTGGCCGGCGGCAATACGCTGCCGGATTTCGTCAGCTCCTGCGTTAGAAGTAGCAATAATAATGGCGTCCCTGAAACTGGCCTGGCGGTCGTCGCTGTCCTTGATGATGCCTTCGTCTAGCAGCTGCAGGAAGATATTGATAATGTCGGGGTGCGCTTTTTCGATCTCGTCAAACAACACCACGCTGAATGGCTGACGCCGAATCTGCTGCATAAAGCTGCTGCTGGTTTGGCTGCTGGGCGACAAGAGGCGGTGTACGTCTTCTTGCCGAATATACTCGTTCATGTCTACGCGGATAATTTGGCCGGCGCCGCGGAAGTAGGTGTCGGCTATAGCCTTGGCTAGCTCGGTCTTGCCCACACCCGTAGGGCCCAAGAACAAAAACGTGCCGATGGGCCGCTTTGGATTGCCGATACCACTACGGGCACGGCGCAAGGCATTGGCGACAACGGCGACTGCCCGTTTTTGGTTGATCATACGCTTGTGCAGCTCGTCCTCTAGGTTCAGCAGGGTTTGCTTTTCGGAGGCATCTGCCTTCATAACCTTCACGCCATACTGACCCTCTACGGCACCCTGTACAGATTCCTCGGTAATGAGCCCACCCTGGCTTTGGGTGGCAGCTGTTTCCATAAGCCGAATCGCCTTACCGGGCAAAGCAATATCCTGGACATAGCGCTCTGACAATCGATGTGCCTCGCGCAAGCTCTGATAAGAAAACACAGCCTGTGACTTGTGCTCTATAAATATCGAACTGTCCTGCAAGATCTGCAAACAGTCAGCCTCTGACGGTTCGCCCATGTACTGATAGTTCAGCATGCTCGCAAGGGCTGGGTTGCGTGCTTTTAGGTCCTGCCATTCCCTGGGTGTGGTGGCAAAAATAAAGCGCACAACACTGTTCTGCAGAATAGGCAGGAGGGTGGTGCTGATATCTACACTGCCAGGCCCGTCATGCAAAAACAGCTGGGCATCGTCCAGAAAGATAATAATGTTCTTGGCTTTGTTGGCCTCGTTGGCCAGACGAATCATCAACTGCTCGAGGGCTCCCCGCTCTGCAGTCCGAGACAATATAGTAGAAGCTTCGAGGGTGAAAATCTGATGATAGCGCAGCGAAGGTGGTGCACCCCGGCCCAGTAGCGCCTCGGCACAGCCATACACTGCAGTTGTTTTGCCGACACCCGTCTCGCCAACCAGTGCAATGTTTTGGCGCTGCCCTTGCCCAAGCGTGTTGATAATACTGCTCACCACCGCGTTGCGACTGGGTGTATCGCGGTGTGCCATGCCACCGCCACTTTGGATAGAGGCGCTGACATTTACGCCCAGCTGATTCAACATGGGCGTGTAACCAGCCGCCCAGTCACGGGCCACGCCACCGCCAAATTCGTTTTGGTGCGTTTGCTTGTTTAAGAGAGCTTCGACGTGCTGCTGCCATTCCAGACCTTCTAGCACTTCTTCGCCGGTCAGGTGCAAGGCTGGTAGGTAATCACGGTAGTGAGGCAAGCTCTCGAACAGGGCCACCGTCAGCTCGGCAGGGCCAACTGTAGGCTGTTTGTAGGCCTGGGCAAGTGCGTAGGCACGCTGCCAGATAGATGGCGTCTCTGTGTCGTGGTGGCTGAGCCCTTCGTCAAAAATCTTGTGCCCCATACCGTAGCGCGCCACGATAAAGGTCGAGCCCCACAACTCTTGAATTGCTCGCCAGATATCGTAAGGGCTTGGATTCTTAGATCGCAAACGTGCCAAAACATGTCTTTCCAGTATTTCGTCCACAGAACTCACCTGCTGTTTGGGGTGATCCATCTTGCTCAAATCCCCGGCGTACCACGCCAGCAACATGCAGCCCACCACCCCTGGCAAGGCCCACAGTAACCCCAAACGACTACCCGTGACGGTTAGCAATACCCCGAAAAGTGCCGCGGTAAATGAGCTGCCACCGATAACCAGCCGGCCCACTTTGTTGTCAAACCATCCGCTCAGGCGAGCTTTTTTGGCGCGCAGACTGCTAGATGAAAATCCAAGACCATTTGGATTCATGCAATCACCCCAAACGCGTACAACGGAATAATGCCAAATAAGAGCGGAATAATGGGCCACGCAATAAGTATGACCAGACCGATTGTCAGCGTGGTCAGCCAAATAAAGCCAGCGGCCATGAGCGTCAAACTCCGAACAGTAAAGCCCACCATGCGCGAAACCAAGTTGTCTATCATCATATTAAATTTCAGCCCAATGGTAGATTGAGCGCCAGACGAGCTTATAATCTGCTTCCACGGGCTAAACATTGTTTTCAGCAAAATATTCACCGAATATTCCCGACCAACACCGCTCAGGCGGTGGCGCAATCGAGCAGCGGCCCAGAGCCAGCCAGAACCATACCACCAGCGATACAGGGCGATAACAAGCATGGGCTTATTGTAACACTTATAACATCTTAGACGAGAGGATAAAGCATATGCTTTTCTTATCTTGCGCGCTTGCGCTGCCGA
Organism: Verrucomicrobiia bacterium; assembly: GCA_035489575.1. Classification (NCBI taxonomy): domain Bacteria; kingdom Pseudomonadati; phylum Verrucomicrobiota; class Verrucomicrobiia; species Verrucomicrobiia bacterium. The sequence goes on along the minus strand of DATHJY010000003.1, from coordinate 16,832 downwards.
TATCTGTGCTTACGTCTTCGCGCATTCATAGCCGTTTTTGAAGCCTTCTCTGCATCGATAGTCTGTATGCCTCTGAGCTCGGGAAGTATCTTACTGTGTGTGCAGTCAAGGTCGACGTGGTGATGAGTGAAGCGACTCGTCTGCTGTACTTGGCTGACAATCGCATGGCCCTGCCCAATGGCGATTTCTTGCGCGCAGCAGAGGCATCTATACGCTCTTTTTGCCACAGAAAATGCTATAAATACGGTTCCATTCTTTTTATCTTTGGCACGCAGTGCTTTTTGGCGATTGGGGTGTTCGGCAAACTCTACTGTGTCAGCGACACGCTCTGGTGCCTTTGGCGCTGTGAGCTTCTTGGTCGTGACAAGTTCGAAAAATAAGCGACCCGCTTCCTCGGCTATTTTGCGAAAGCCCGCCCGGGCCAAAACCTTGGCACTGGCATTGTTGCCATCCATAGTTTCGGCTGTAACCGTAGGATACGATCGCAGCGCATAGGCTGTGATCGCCTTGGCGGCCAGGGTTGCGTAGCCCTGCCCGGTATGCCTGGCGTCCAGCCAATATCCAATCTCTGCCACATTGCCCTGCGGAGTAAGGTTGGCGCTGCCCACAAACGTGTCACCATCCCATATGCCCATCCGCAACTTTTCAGGGTTTGCCGGGTTCAGCCGTGCTTGTGCAACAGCATCTAAGTCAGGATAAGCCAGAAGTGTCTCGTTACCGAACTCATGTAAATGTTCCTGGCTGGCTCTTACGGCATCATAATACGCCGCGTCATCAGCCTCGGTGGCCAGCTGACGGAGTTCCACCCCTTCTCGTAAGGTAGGGATAATTACCGGTTCTTGCATAACAAAAATATGGTCGGAGTGGGCGGACTCGAACCGCCGACCTCAGCGTCCCGAACGCTGCGCGCTACCAACTGCGCCACACTCCGACGTTAACAGGTTAAGTATAAACTCTGGATCTTCTCTGTTCAATTTATTCTGTTACAGGGACGAAGTCTGAGATGACTCCGCGTACCGATGGCCGAGTGGGCTGGCTGGACTGCAGTGCCGACTGCTGAATAGGCTGTGGCCGCTGGACCACGGTGACCGGCGCCCGACGAGCCGGCACCAACATGCCGTCTATTGTTCGGCGCATAGGCCGTGCAGCCGCCCGGACTATTGGCGTGACACTGGCTACCTGTGCTGGCCGCAGCTGTAGCGGTGCCGCCGGAACAGCTACCGGCTCAGTATCGGACAACAGTGCCTCTATGCCGGCTGTGGGCATGTCAGGCACGGCCGGTCTGTACCTACGCCGCCGAATACCGTTAGTTACAGCCACCACCAGTACCGAGACAAAGTACAGAATAATGATAGGTCCGGCCATAAGGGCTTGGTTGAGTGGATCTGGTGTAGGGGTGATTACGGCAGAGATAATAAAGCTGCCCAAAATAACGTACCGTGTGCCCCCGATCAGCTGCGAAGGCTTGAGCGGCTTGGCTCGATTTATAAAACTAATAATGAGCGGCAGCTGAAAAAGTACCGCAAAGCCCGCAATGTATGCCAGCACAAAGTTGAAGTACTCGTTGGCCGTGATAAGTGCCTGGATATTGCCGCCGTCACTGCCGAAGTTGACCAAGAAATGCAGGGCTGCCGGCAGGCTAATAAAGTACGCAAAGGTAATGCCGGTCGCAGCGAGCAGCACAGACAAAAGGACATGCCCCACAAGAGACCGGCGGGTCTTGAGGGACACCAGCGGTTCAAAAAACGCAAAAGCCTGGTAGACCACAACCGGCAGCGCCACCACAAACCCAAACACACAACAGATCTTGATGATAAAACTAAAAGCACCAGTCGGCGTGGTGTAGTACAGTTTTTCGTTCAGGGGTTGCTGCAGGATACTCAGAATAGTGTCGTGCAATACATAGCCCACCCCCGCGCCAATCGCCACAAAAAGCAGCGACCACATCAACCGTTTGCGAAGTTCGTGTATATGATCAGCAAACGTAAGATGCGTTTCTGCCACTATACACCCCCTATTTCTTTTTAGCTGGCCACGTCTTGCTTGGCAGCTTTTTTGTCTGCGTTCGCTTTGACGCTACGGGTATCATCGAAACCCTTTTGTAGCTCGCCGGCTGATTCACCAAGACTCTTGGCTAGTTTAGGCAACTTGGTACTTCCAAACAAAAGCAACAAGATAACCAAGATAATTATTAATTCTGGCAATCCGAGTCCAAACATGTTTTCTCCTTGTTGGTTCACCTAGAATTATAGCATAAGCGCACATACAAATATCAACACATACTTTTCAAGTTGTAGAGAAAATTGTTGTTTTGAAAATGAAGGCTGGTTAGCGCTTGTGGCCACCGTAGGCACTGGCACCATACCCCATATCCTGCTTGCGCTGGGGCTGTGTAGTCAGGGCTTTGAGCAGGCCACCAAGTCCGAAAACAATGAGCACGCCGGCGCCTACATGCTGCAGGAACTCTTTGCGATCCATTTCTTTATCGAACAGGGCGTCTATTTGGTCTCTGATCATTTTTGTTTTCCTTATAGCTGGCTATTTTTTGTGTGTTGTGTGTACGATTGATATTATACCGCTCATTCTTGTAGTTGCAAATACCATAAGCAGTTCTGGTATACTAGGGGTGATTATGGTAGTTGCAACACACAAACAATCTATCAAAAGATTCTTGGCTGGCTTAGGCGTAACCTTGGCCCTCATGCTGGCAGTTGTAACGCCTGCCTTTGCCGCCGACTACAACTGTGGCGCCTACGGGGCCGGCACATATGACAATGGGGCTGTATGTGGTACCGCGACCACTGACGACGGCCTGGTCAATACCGGACAAGCGCTGTCACTGGTCATCCCAGCCGCCCTTATCTTGCTGGGTACTCTTATGCTGTTTCGAGTCAGACGCAAAGCACGGCGCTCACCTACCCCAACATCTCAGCAATAGCCTCTATTCAACAACCGTGATGGAACCAGTCATAAACGGGTGTGGTGCGCAGTGGTATGGGAATGTGCCCACCACTGAAAAGGTAAAACTGTAGCTTTCGCCTTGGGCTAGCAACGGGCCCGCAAAGACATCAGGCTTCACCTCATCACGCCGGGGAGCTTCGTGAGCCTCGTCGCTGTGGTCATGCTCTTTCATGACGTTGTGCTGGAGGGTATCTTTGTTAATCCAGGTCACCTTGGTGCCTTTTTTTATCTTGACGTTAGGGCGTACGTAGCCAGAATCTTTAATGTCTATAGTGACCTCTGTTTGGCCGGTCAGATCCTCTAGTGGAGCGGTTGTTGTGGAGTGTGCGTGGACATGTCCGGCGGCAGGTGGCTGAGAAGTTTGGGTACTAGCAACCTGCTCTGGCTTGTCTTTTTGGAATATAAAGAAAGCACCGGCTAAGCCAACGGTCAGAATGGCGGCAGGTATAAAAATCGACTTCTTTGGCATATCCCCCCTTATACAGTCATAAATCGGAAATGACAAGGCCCTACAGCCCGCCAGGGAAATGTAAGTTAAGGATTACTGAATGCGAAAAGCCGATATTATCCAGAATTTGATTTTTTAGGATTCTTCAATCTTTTGGCGTGCAGATGATTGTTGGGGTCAATCTTGGCTTGTGACAAGTAATGGAATATCTCAGCTGCCGGTAGACCAGAAGACAGTTGTTTGCTGATGTAAGCTGCCATCTGCTTGTAACCAACGTAATAGGCAATGTCTTTTGTAAAAACGGCCTGTCTAGTACCTAGACTGTCACCGCGACTTCCCCTAAAGATGCGATCGACTCGTCCCCAAACATTAAGCTCTATGGATGGTAAACCTGTTTCATCATAAGTACCGTTCTTTTGCTCAAGTAAGAGCTGTTCAGCGAAGCTTATTTGGAATATTTCCTGGCGAGACCTCTGTACACCGTCAATAGTGCCCAGAGCTAGGGCAATATCTAAATAACCATCGTATAACTTGTCAGCCAAAACCCCATTTACAGCTTCCTCGGCTAAAACCCCGAGCCCCTCTTCCGCTTCTAAATACCCGGGAAGACCAGTGGCTAACTTTACGTCACCTGTTTTATAGCCATTTTTAGCCCTCAGGGCATGTACTAACAACTCGTGGGCTATTAATGCTCGGGCATCTTGTGCGGTAGCATCCTCTCTTCTTGATGGTATCTTTATTTTACGATCGACGGCACTAACCGATACAGATGTTCCATCAACGTCAACTACTTCCCAGTCTCCCCAAGCAGGGTCATCGTACTCCCTTAGCCAGCCCAAGCCTTCATCGAATAACTCATGCAAGTCCGTAGGATTAAATTTGCTCTTCCCCGATTCGGCTACAAAAGCGAAAATAGGCTTATATACATCAGTTATTGCCTTACCATATTTACGAATAGCTTCCTTTTCTTGCTGCAACCCAGTTTCGACGAAGCTAATATCGTCATACGTTTCACCTATGATTGGTCGGAATGTAGTTAGCAAAAAATTAACATGAGCCTGAGAGAAACTGCCATTGCCCACCATACTCAGAAGCTCTTTATAATCAATGGCTAGCAGCTTGCGGGCCTCAGCCTTATCTGGTTCACCATAAAGCTCGGTAGTCGCTTGCGTGAAGCGTTCTGCCCACAGATCACGATTTGAGTCGTGAGAATTAACTACCTTGTCTGCTGTTCTTAGTAAATACTCTGCGGCAAGTTCTTTGGCAGCCGAAAGTTCCTCTAAAGCTATCCGACTCACTACTCCATACCTCGGCCGATCTTTCACTGTTAGTTGACCGGTATCTATCAACAACTTCAGATAATCCTTGATATATTAATTGCTCTTCACCGGCCCCTGAATTGATAGGCTTAATGGCTTCAAGAACTCTAACGGGAGGAACTTCTGACATAATCTATATAATACCATATTTATTGAATATGTCTATCATGGCTTGTCGGCTCAAGCATAAGGGGTGGCAGAAAAATATCAATAAAAAGAGAAACGGTGGGCACCTTCTGCCTAGCGGCGATTCCCGAATAAGTTGAAAGTCCCAAATCCATCCAGAATCGCCCGGCCAAACTTCCTGATACTGGGCTTGTTGATGGCCGCAATCTCACGCTCGTGCCTTTCTTGGCCTATTTCGGATGTCCTGTGCATGACCATGTCGGCAGAGCCGGGATGTCTGTCATCGAGCAACTTCAGAGCGCTCGCCTGTGGCAGCAGACCGTCAGAGTCTGCGGCTTCAGCAATCGCCTGGGCCAGTTCGGGCCCTCCCAGTTCAGCCGCCACCTCTTGCAGGGCTGTGTGCATGTTTTCGCCTACGACTCCCCAATCTGGCTGCCACCCATACTTGTTTTCCTCTCTCATGCGGCTGGTCTCCTGTTTGTAGGTATTTATTATAGTCTTTTGGTGAAAGGGCGAGGCACATCTCGGTGACACGTTTGGACTGCCTTCGGCACAGCTGCAGGCCATGCTCGGAACAAGTTCCTGTGCGTGGCCTTTGCGAGCGAACTTCGACCTACAATCTTTTTGCAAGCAAAAAGCTTGGGTCGAAGGTTCGTGCCCACTATCTCATCCAAAGAAAAAAGGCCTCTTGTCAGAGACCTTTTTTCTTTGGTCGGGGTGAAAGGACTCGAACCTTCGACCTCCGCGTCCCAAACGCGGCGCGCTAGCCAACTGCGCCACACCCCGCCGTCGACCTGTAATGGTATGGTTGCCGAACCGCCGACAAAACAAGTTTGCTTGGTCTGGTCAACGGGACAGCTGCATGGCTGGAAAAACAAGGGTGATTATAGCGTGTTCTTGGGTTTTTTGCTAGGGCTACGTTTTACGGGCCATCCTTCGTCCAGCCAGGCACGGGCGTCTTCTTCGCTTCTAAAAACCTTGAGCCGCTCCCTGTCATTGCCGCCTTGCAAAACCAATCGGGCTGACTCTAGACGATGGGGCGTCTCCCCAGCTACTGCCAGCCGTCGGAACGGCAGTTCCAGCAGCCCCTGTAGCGCTGCCTGGATAGCCGACATATTAGGAGTTCCCACGCCCCTGGAAATCACCAGGACGTCGAGTGATTGTGGGCTTTTGCTAGCAATCTTTATAATCCTCTCTCGGATCGCCATAACTGAGTCCACCTGCTGGGTACCAGTGGTCTTGACGACTATCTTGTTGCCATCTTTGCGGACCGAGTATGACGATTGCTTCATACCCCCTGATCATACAAAGACTAGCCGTACAAGCAAGCGGATTTTTCACCACCGGAAAGCTTAGAGCTTGGTTTGTAGCCAGGCCCGGGCGTCTTCTTCTCTATGAAAGAGCTTTAGGCGGTCTGGCTGAGCCAGTTCCTCTAAAATCTCTTTGATAGCCAGGCTGGCCGAAGATGTCCGCGCGCCAAACACTGCCATTCGTCGAAATGGCAGATCTTTGAAAAATTGATCCAAGACAACCGGTCGACCAGAGCCGTCACCCCCGGTAACCGGACTGACGTCAACCAACACATCCAAAGCCTTGCCCTGGGAGGCGGTGTCTATATGCTGCCTGAGCTCTAGAATACTTTCCGCACCCTGCTGTTCGCCCATAACCACTTCTACTATTGAGTCGTGCAGATGGACTGTATTAGTACTGACTTCAGCTTTCATTGTTGCCTACTGTAACAGAGGAAATATCCCCTGCTGCGAAATTTTGTGCACTCCGATATATAAGTGCACTTTTATTTTTCGTTTAGATTATTAACTAAATCTTATTTTATCATAGGTATTTTTGTAAGTGTTTCACCGACAGAGCCAAGCCGGTCATCGTATCTGTTTCTATGAGAAGAGCGTTGAACTGATAGGGCCTATCAGTCGCCAGCTCATTTTTGCTAACCTGGCCGTCACGCCAACGCGAAATAATGAGATCTGCCTTTATACCCAACGAGGAGTGCAGGCTGCCGCACATACCAACGTCTGTCATGTGAGCCGTGCCTTCGGGCAAGATCATGGCATCGGCCGTCGGCACATGCCAGTGGTCGCCCACGACGGCCGTTACCCGACCATCTAGGTAGTAGCCAATGACTCTCTTCTCGCTGCTGAAGTCGCCATGGAAATTAACAATAGTTGCTAGCCGGTCCACGTCTTTATTTTCTTCTAGAATAGCGTCGACAACTTTGAGGGGATTGTCGGTAGGCTTGTCAGCGTCGCGCCCAACAATCTGACCAAGCAGGCTGATCACCAGCACCGCTCCGTCTTTGGTGTGGACATATTTCCAGCCCCGACCGGGTGTACCTTCTGGATAATTAGCAGGGCGAATAACTGGCTGCTGGGGGTCACCCAGGTAGTCTTCTATCTCGGGACGGTGGCCAGACCAGTTACCACCGGTGCAAAAGTCTATGCCCATATCCCGCAACCGTCTGAAGTCTTCCTTGGACAAGCCTTTGCCTTCGGTCACGTTCTCTGCCTGAGCTATTACCAGATCTACGGCGTGTTCTTTTTTGATCCCTGGCAATACCTCTTTGACCACCTGCATGCCCACGTCACCCATGATGTCGCCAACGTACAAGATATTCATGACTCAGCCTCAGTAAAAGGAGCAATATGCGGCCATAGCTGCTCGAATATCCATTCATGTCCAGCTTGGTTGGGGTGAAGGCCATCTGCAATAATAAACTTTTGTGCCCAGTCTTTTGGTACATGCGCGTGCAGAGGAATAAACTCTACAGCTTGTTTCTGGCACTCTTCTTGAAAGACTGTCTCGAATTGACTCAAGCGATCGTTATCAAAATAGGACTTACTGCCGTTCAGTGGATTATGTTTTGGGTTAGTTTTGACTTTGTCCACTGGCGTCAATCCCAAACCAAATACAGTGGTAGCATATTTTTTTGCTAGCCCCAGGAGCGCCTGTATATGCTCGGCATACTCTCCGGACGTAGTGGTGTAATTTTCAGGCTCACCGATGGCCTTGGCATCGTTTGCGCCAACCGATAGGACAATACAGTTCTCATTGGCCTGTCGTCCGCCAATCCGAAGACGCACCTCTGCCTCAAAACGCTCCAGGATATCTTTTGCGGTTTGTCCCGGAATGCCTAGCTCGTATACTTCGCAAATCTCACCGGGACCCTCGGGGGCGTATAGCTTTTGATGGACAGCTCGTTTGACCATATCCGCCCAACCCTGAGATCCCCCGACACCATGCGTTATGCTGGCACCAATAATTACTATGTTCTTCATATCTATTGTAATCCTTGCCGATCGTTGTCTTCAGAATCTTTAACCTCAAAGGCTTGGCCGTCGACCGGCTTCAGGAGGGTGATGCTGTGTTGCTGATAAACTCCTCCGGAGCGCCCATATTCACCTTGGCGAGCCGTATCATTCCAGTGCCAATCATGAACCGGCACCACGTACTTTGGCCTGAGCCGTATGACCATGTCCGCAGCTTCTTTGGCGCTGCCCCACGGAGCAGTGATGGGTAGGGCCAGGATATCTTTGGTTTCTTCCAGGTCATGGCGGTCTCCGCCCACGGTGAGCTTGTCTGCAAAATGAACGGCGATATTCTCAGGTGTTGGCGCCAAAGGTTCGATCTCGGCGTGACGTTTGGTCGAGAATACAACCAGTTTATCAACCGACTTGCTCGTGGCATTCGGTGCACCTAGGACTTTCAGTTTGGTAACTACGGGAGGTGGTGCAATGAAAGGTATTTCTGGAAACTTGTTTATCAGGGCCTGCACAAACGGTTCATGAAAATGATCAGGATGCTCGTGAGTAATAACCACTGCATCTAGTTTTTCTAGCTTGTCTACGTCAAACAGCCCCGAGTTCCAGCTAAACTCTCCGGGGTCAAAAAGGACCGTCATGCCATCGCCTTCGGCCAACAAGCAAGAGTGTACAAATTTGGTCAGTTTCATGAAATCCTCCTCTTTATTTATGTATTATAGTGCTCTGGTTCGGGCCTTGAGCCAATCTGGAATTGGTGACTTAAAGGTCATATGGTCTAGGGTGTAGAATTCTTTTTCGGTGATATCGAACTCGGCGATATACACCGGCTCGACGCTACCAAATACAGCATCCTTCCAGTCTAGCCCAAGCTCGCTAGCAACTTGACGTACATTCTCTTCGGATATTCCTTCTATTTCCATAAAGGACCGCACCCAAGGCCACTCGTCCAACACAATCTCGGCACCTTTGTGGCGCCAGGTCTCTCGCTTGGTTTCTTGATACGACCTTACGACCAAACCAATTCCCTCCAGCAACTTCTGTGTGTCGGCAAAGTCCGAGACCTCTACCTCGACTTCTTTGACGCCATGAAGCGTCCAATCCTCGAGCTGCTTGTAGGCCAGCGCCGTTTTGGGGCCGTTGGTGCGAATACGAACCCAGCCGCCCCTCTCCTCTAGCCGGTTATCCGGAAAGTCCATATTGACTCGCTGAAGCTGGCGCATAGGATGGGCACATTTGGCACCAATTTTCTTCAGCCGAGTCCGCACAGCGTCATGGTCTATGCCCAGGAACTTGACCTCGATTTCTGTTTGCATTCCTCTAGTCTATACGATAGAAGTTGGTGTCCACCAGTTTTTTCATGGGCACCCAGATTTGGCGAGCCTTTTTGTGGGTCAGGGTGCTAAGTTTTACCAGGATAACAATCAGCATAGTCAAGCCGGTACACAGCAAGGCCCGCACCAGCTTCAGAACAATCGACTCGCCCAGGTCCAGCATCATGATAAAGCCGAGGGTGATAGAAAACAGAATGAACATAATCATCCATTCGTTGCTAAAGACTTTGTTGGACAGCTGCATGCTCAGGTTGGTTCGGTTCTGCTGGTTGGCTATGAGTAGGTCCAGGGTTTTGTCTATGGACTCTTGTTCTTTGCCCTTGTAGGACAGGCAATAGCCAATGAGCGCTTCGTATTCTTTTTCGCCCCCGCCCGGCTTGCTGGCCTTTATCTCGGCATGGATATAGTCACTGAACATCTGCTGCAGATTGTTGCGCAGGTCGTCTGGCAGCTTCTTGAGCTTGAGCACCATGTTGAACAACGCATTGGTTTCGCCGCGAACAATCTTGTGCAGTTCTTCTATGCGGCTTTTTTGGGCACCCAAAATAGGTGATATGTAAAAGCCATACAGGAACGAGTTGACCGAGAACAGGGTCAGGGCCGTACTATCAAACTTTTGTGTAGGCAGGTAAAAAGATGCCAGAACATACAGCCCGAAGAACAGCCAAAAGTAAACCGTCAGCCGAATTTTTGTTAAAAGAAATATCATCATATGCTAATACTCTAGTTTTATACCCGTCTTTTGTGCTACTTGTTCAATCCAACGCTGCAGCCTGTCCACGTGAGCATCTCTGGCAATAGATTCCTGATGATAGACCTCGACTTGCTTTGCATAAGAATCAACCGTGGTCTGCAGGTTACTGAATTTGCCCTCAAGCTCCTCGAATCTCTTATCTACGCGATCAAAGCGTTCATCCAAGTACCGAAAAAGCCTTACCGAAAAATCGTGAAATTCTTGTCGGGACAGGGAATCACTTTTTTCATTGGACTTCATTTTAACTCCACCCCCAATTCTTTGGCCAAGTGCTTGATGTTTTTTTCTATACGCTCTAAGCGAACGTTCTCTTCTTTCATTGCCGCAATCTTACGGTCTAACATACGCTGGAGACGTCGTTCAGCCTGTTGATATACTTTCTCTTCCGATGTAGCCATACCACTATTTTAACAGCTATCCAGTCCAAGGAGTGCTCACTATTTGGCGAATTCTATAGCACGGGTCTCGCGGATGACGTTGACCTTGATAGTACCTGGGTACTGCATGGTGCTTTCTATCTTGGTAGCAATGTCACGGGCTAACTTGATGGCGCTAAGGTCGTCTATAGACCCAGGCCTTACAAACACTCGGACTTCGCGGCCAGCGCTGATGGCGTAAGATTTGTCGATGCCACTAAAGCTGTTGGCGACGTTTTCTAGCTCTTTCATGCGCTCGGCAAAGTTCTCTGCAGAAATATTGCGGGCACCAGGACGAGATGCGCTGATAGCATCTACGACGCGGACAATCAAAGCTTCGGTAGTAGTGGCTTCGACATCGTCATGATGCTGCTCGGCAGCCAGGGCGACTTCTTCTGGGGCACCGTACTTGCGCAGCATTTCGCCACTGATGTGGTGATGCTTGCCTTCTACCTTGTGGGTCAGGGCCTTACCGAGGTCATGGACCAAGGCAGCGTATTTGGCGGTCTTTACGTTAGCGCCAACTTCTTCGGCGATAATACCGGCAATGTGAGCCATCTCGGTGCTATGCTTTAGGACGTTCTGGCCGTAGCTGGTACGGAACTTGAGTTCGCCCAACAGCTGTAAGACTTCGCGCGGGATGCCAATGACACCAACTTCGCGGGCAGCGTCTTCACCAGCACGCATGACATCTTTTTGGACATTCTTTTGGGCTTTTTCAACAATCTCTTCGATACGGCCCGGGTGAATACGACCATCTTTCATAAGCATTTCTAGAGTCTGGCGAGCAACCTCGCGGCGAACGGGGTCAAAGCTGCTGAGGATGATCATGCCAGGCGTGTCGTCTACCATGATATCTACGCCAGTGGCACGCTGCAGAGCCTGAATGTTGCGGCCTTCTTTGCCGATGATGCGGCCCTTCATTTCTTCGTCCTCTAGCTTGACGGCTGTCACGGTGCGCTCAGCGGTTACTTCGCTGGCCATACGCTCCATAGCCTCTACGATGATCGCTCCGGCCTTTTCCTCGCCCAAATCTCTGGCTTCATTTTGAAGTTTGTTGATTAGGCCGGTCAGATCGTTGCGGATGTCACGCTCGGTCATCTGCATAAGCTTGTCAGCAGCTTCGCCCTTGGTCAGCTTGGCAACTTTTTCGAGCTTTTCCTGCTGACGAGCGCGAATGGTGCGGATTTCGTTCTTCAGCTCTTCTACTTCGTTTTCGCTCTTGCGTAATTGCTCGGTCCGCTTGTCCAGATTGTCTAGTTTTTTGTCTAGCGTTTCTTCGCGGTCGATGAGGCGTTGCTCTATTTCTTTTATCTCTTTACGACGAGTAGTCTCGTCTTTGCGGGCCTGCTCGGACACTTGGGCAGCCTCTTCGCGGGCTTGTTCGAGTGCCTTTTCGGCCTCTTTTTTGGCTCTTTTCATCTCTTTTTCGGCGGCGTCTTGGGCGCTACCGAGTTTTCTCTTGGTCATAACTTGGCTTGCGCCAAAACCAGCACCAATACCAGCAAAGGCCAGAATAACGGCGACTATTTCCATATTTTTACCTTTCTATCGGTCTAGCACGGCGCTTTTTTGGCAATCACTTTCACTTCAGGAGCCGAAACTCTTAGCCAGTACGCTGCACTAGGTACACAAAAATTGATATATCGGACTTCTCCCAACAAAACAGAAAATCCTACAGTAAATTATACGACACCCTATAAAAAGTGGTCAATGTTCATACTGAGAACTAAAGTATCCCCCGGACCTATGCGTACCGTACGCAAGAAAAGTGTACATGCCCATAGCTCGCACGATCTGGCGTATGGTCCGCATGTCTATTTTATGATTCAGCCAATCGTCCATGATGTCCTGGGCTTTTCGCAGTTCGGTTATGTCGCCTGGCTCGATATCGAGCAATAGCGGCTTTAGCAGCAGACGACCTACCGCCTCCTTAAAGGCACCCAGGCGAGAGTCTTCGGCCACCGGGATACGGTCGAAGGCGCAGGCAATGTCCATTTCTGACAGGCCGATAGCCAAGCCACTCAGCTGACTGATACGCGGAAAGTGGTTGCTACCCGACGCGAACAACAGCCTGTCGTTTTCCGTAAGATTCATATCATGGGCCCGTACCAACGCTGCCAGGTTAACGGCGTTGTCAAAAGTATCCCGGGATGTCATGCCCTCGTCTGTCAGGACAGGCACCCCGTAGTCTAGCTCGTCCTGGATATCCGCCAACATAAGTCCGGCTTCAGTTACGCCCGGAGGCGGCACGGGTGCCCACTTGGAATAACCACCTAGCAAAAATATGCCATCTACCGCGTACTGTTCTGTGTATTCCAGGGCAGCCTCTACGCGCCGCTGCGTACCGATAGACATCTGCCATTCTCCGTCAAACTGGGTCAACCCACGGCCAAAAACAACTACATAGTCTGAATAGTCTTCCATGCCCTTTTTTATACACCAGTGCAAGCGGTTGTAAAGTTGATTTTGTTATAGTTATTCCTAATGTCTAACTCTCGCAAAGAGCCACGCTCCAGAATTCGCATAGCCTCATACAACCTCTGGTGGCACAAGGCCTACCATGAGGTTGCCGAAATAGTTGACGGACAACAGCTTGACATTATCTGCCTCCAAGAGTGTTACCCAAGCGACCTCAAAAAAAGCGTGCAGGGCCTCAGGCTTGCCGGCTCGCATGCCTATGTACACCGGCTTCCGCTCATACATCGTCAGAGCAAAAAGACCGCCACAACGTCTGCCTGGAAGAATGCCGGCATGGCCATTTATTACAATCCTCGGCAGCTCGAGCTCATAAGCCTAGAGCGTTTCGCATTGCCGCTACCCTGGCAGGAACGAAATGGCGGCCGCATCTTTCAGGTGGCACATTTTAAGGTTTTGGCTACCGGCAAGCTGATTGTGGTGGCAAACATACATCTCTCTGCCTTGTTGGCACCCAGCCGCGCCAGACGAAAGCAGCTGCAAGAGATACTGCAAGGAGTCACCGCCCAAGGCGATACACTGCCCGTCATACTTGCCGGAGACTTTAACTACCCGCTCGTCGCACGAAGCTTGCACACCCTTATGGAGGCAGAGGGCTTTACGGAATGTGGTGCCCACGTTTCCATGCCAACCCATATGAGCAGAGTTATAAAAGGAAAGTTTGACCGTATTTTTATTTCTGAGGACGTAGAAGAGCAAGGGTACGCCATTCTGCCCTTTGGCCTCTCTGACCACGCACCCATTACGGCGACCCTTGGATTTGCCTAAAAAACTATCGGTGTTATTCTGATTTTGACTAACACCAGGAGACTACCCTATGCCCGCACAAATGCCACCAGATCAGGTCAAAGAACTAGCCATGGAATTTTACGACCAGCTAGACAAGTTAGAGGCTGCAAAATCAAAACCCCAATTTTGTATCTGCCCTGTTGGACTAATAGAAACCGGAAAAACCACGGTGCTGAAAAAGATCTGCGCCCAATTGCCCGCCATCCGGGTATCGGCCGACGAAGTGCGTGGTCTGCTCCGCACCAAAGGCTTACCTTTTGATGACGCCATGTATATCACCCAAGAAGCCTGTATCCGCCTGAAATAAGAGGGCTACAATATTGCTCACGACGGCGACTTTGCGGCACCTATTTCTCGTGAACTACTTGGCCAAGTCGACCAAGAACTAGGCATAACAGAGCTGTGGATTCGCGTGCAAGCCCCAGAAGACGTGACTGTCAAAAATATAAAGGCACGCGGTCCGGGCTTTTTATTCAGAGATATAAACCACGCCCTGGATCTGTACCAGCGCAAAGAGCTGCACGCCGCCCCCGGAGTACAAGAACTTCCATACATATACACATTCGAAACTTCCCGCGCCGACCTGGACGATCAAGTGGCCGAGTTTGTCCGCCGAGCCAAAGCCCAGCTAGCGTAGCTACTTTTTGGGGTTTGTGGTGATAGCCGCAGAACCGTATTCGGGGACCACGTGTTTTTGGGGATCTGTCCGCAGCAGCTTCAGTCCCTCCTGAATCCAGTCTTCTTCGGCAGTAGCCACAATTGGCACGTCCTGGCTATAGGCCAGGGCGTTAGCTACACTGGTACCAATCCTAAGCCCCGTAAAACTGCCCGGGCCTTTGTAGATAATGAGTCCAGAAATATCAGCCAGCGTCTTGCCCTGTCCATCCAACGTTTCTTTTATGGTGTCGTGAATGGTCTCGGCTAGTCGGCGATGGGCCTGCCATGTATGGTAAGCAATTTGTTTGTCGCCATCGTAAAGCCCAATCTCGGACACGGGTTTATCAGTGCGTAGGATTAAAACTAACACGCTACACTACCCCCAGCCGGGAAGAGCAGCCCGCGATCGAATTTATTTCGATCCCGGCGCGATGAGAAACCCACCTGTGGGTGTCTCATAGGGGGTTTATCAGTGCGTAGGGTTAGTATCATGCCAGTTTCTCCACCAGGTATTTTAGTTTCTCTGGGTAGGTTATTTCTAGGTTGCGCTCGGTATCGCCGATGCTTTTTAGGTGAATGGTCAGCCGTTCGTCCGGCAAGACATGTGCCATCACGCTGCCCCACTCCACCACAATAACTATGCTGGGGTCGCCCAGGACATCCTGAAGCTCGTGCTCCATCAGCCCCGGCTCGGCCAAGCGATAAAAATCAAAATGATACATCTCTAGTTTTTTGCCCACGTAGAGCTTGCTAACAGTAAAGGTTGGGCTGGCCACGCGGTCCGGACTGTCGATGCCCTTTGCCAAACCATGCGTAAGGGTAGTCTTGCCGCCACCAAGATCACTCACTAGCTCGATAACCTCACCACCCCTTAGCTGGCGGCCTATAGTTTCGGCAATGGTCATCGTTTGTTCTGGACTGGCTGAGACAACACTGAGAGTCATAGCGTATATAGTACCATCTGTCGAAATGCGTGGAGTATACTGGAGCTATATGTTGCAGTTGGGCTCATCATTCCAATCCGTTCCTGTTATGTCTTTGCGCACCGGTGGAGAAGTAGCGCGCACCGTGGGGCACATCATCAACCCAAACAACCTGAAGATCGAGGGATTCTATTGTGACTTCGAAAAAAAGCAGCCCATTTTGCTCACCCAGGATATTCGGGATCTGCTACCACAAGGCTTTGTGATAGACGACATAGAAGTACTGAGCGAACCAGAAGAGCTGGTGCGTTTGACTGATGTGCTGCAGCTAAACTTTCAGCTGCTGGGCAGGTCGGTAGAGACGGTCAGTAAAGAAAAGATTGGCAAGGTAACCGACTACGCGCTGGAAACCACCACGTTTTATATTCAAAAGCTCTACGTCAACCAGACCTTGTTAAAGAGTATTAGCGGCGGGCAGCTTAGCATAGACCGTACTCAGATTGTCGAGATCACCCCTAAGAAAATTATCATCCAGGAAATCCTGAAGGGGCATAAGGGGCCCATACCCGCAAGCATAGCAGTCTAGCTTGTAATATTTTGCGCTCAGGTTAATTTATGTTTTAATAAAATCTTATGTCACCCGAAACCCCTTTTTCTTTTTTAGAGAAACAAGAATTTTTTGCCAGTACGACCCAAGCACCCGGCCATGCGGTGCATGAAGTTTATAATCCCGAAATGAACGATGGTGATCGCCGATTTCTAGAGATTGCCGACCACACAGAACCGACCGTTTTTGTGGCGGGCAACGTCGTGAAGCTTGAGGTGTTTGCCGGCAAGGGCACCCTGCACGTGGTTGAGCTAGACCCATATGGGGGCTCTATTCCTGATAAACAACTCGTTGCAAGTATATTTACAGAGGACGAGCATCGTCTCATGTCACTTACAGACCCTGATGTCATAAAGAAAATATTAGAAGGAGCCGGTATCAAACCCCCCGATGACAAGCCTCCGGTGTCGGTCTATGCCCTGCCGCTTGATCCGGGTATAGCCACTGAAATAAATCATATTAGCAGTCTATTTTGGGTGAGCAGCCAGGGCGAAAAGCCACTCTGGGTACGGCAGACCCAGGAGGGCCACAATTCTGATGATCTGCTGCCACTTAAAAAGCTCACTCAGTCCTTGATTACACTCACAGGACGTGCCCTCTAGGGATTCTGAACCACCCTCACTTCCCCCTCATCCGTCATCACCCCAAAGCAGCAGGCCGTAGGCCTGCTGCAGTTGTTCATAAGCCTGGCGGAGCCAGGAGGTTTGTTTCTTGGAATGGGTAGCTGTGGTCTGTTGTTTTGTTGGCT